>JALLOM010000225.1 GCA_027717865.1 Acidobacteria bacterium AH-259-O06
TTCTGACCTTCCAGCTTTCTATACCAGTCTTCATGCTTGGTGGCCTTATCCTCGTCGGACCTTGTTCAGTACTCACAGAAAACTTTTAGCATCTCCGACTGGGGAGCTTTCAGCAGCTCTGTCAAAACACCTGATTCTTCAACCCGTCCCTCCGCCAAAACAATGGCAGATCGGCACATGACGGTGGCTTCCACGGGATCATGGGAGACCAGAATAATTGTAAGCTTCCGGTCTGCGGCGAGCCCTGAGATTTCACGCAGCAACTTCGTCTTCGTAACCAAGTCCAAGCCGGAAAACGGTTCATCCAGCAGAAGGAAATTCGGCCGCATAGCAAGGGCCCGAGCCAGAGCGACGCGTTGCTGTTCGCCGCCGGATATTGTACCCGGTTTGCGAAAGGCCAGTGCTTGGATACCGCACAGGCTCAGCGCCTGAGTAGCCCGTTTCCTGGCCTCATATTTTGGCAGTCGCTCACCGGAGAGGCCAAGGAGGACATTGTCGATGACCGTCAGGTTTGGCCACAGCGCCAAATCTTGAAAGACCATTCCGATGCCCCGCAAGTGAGGCGGCTTGAGGATCCTGTTTGCTTCCGAAACCACATTGCCATCCATCAAAATCTCACCCGCGGAGGGCGCTTCCAAACCGGCCAACAAGCGCAGCGTTGTCGATTTCCCGCAGCCTGAGGGACCAATAATGGCAAGGTGCTCCCCGCACATCATTCGGAAGCAGACGTCATTCAGGGCAGTTTGTGACTCATAATTCTTGCAAACATGACGAAACTCGAATTGGGCGCCTTTCATAGCTTGATGCCCTTTACAATGATTCCTGAATATTTAGGAATCGAGCCACTAGAATCAACAGTCCACCCGCAGCTGCAACATAGAGCAGGCATAAGGATGCAGCCAGTGACTCCGGGGCATTGGCCATAACGGTAAAGATGGCTAGCGGGAACGATTCCTGTCCGGGTGGATGGAGCAACAGAACCGTGCTCACATCGGCTGTCGCCAAAAGCCCTACCAAAAAGACGGCCAGAGCTAGTGTCGGTGAGACAAACGGGAGTACCACCTTCCGCAAGTACTTGGTCAGGGGCACGCCGTGAATCGCCCCGGCCCAGTTCCAGGAAGAAGACGTGGCTGCCCACGCTTGCAAGCCGAGCACGGCAGCGACTGGAAAGAAGCGCAAACCAAGCGCCAAACAGACCGTCAGGCGGCTCCGAAGGAGAGGATCCATCCAAGCCTCAGCCTCCCCGGCAAGCTGGACCAACCCCAGCGCAGGCAGAGCAGGGGGCAAGGAGAACAGGGCAATACAAATTCCTAAGCAAACTGTCCTGAGGCGAGTAGTTCGACCCACGAAAAAGGCCAAAAGAAACCCCAGCAGAGCAGCCATCGCACCAGCTCCTAACGCATAAATCAAGGTGTTAGCCCAGGTACGCCCGACCTCCGAAAGGGACCGTTCGAACTCTGCATCGGCCTCTATTACAGGCAGACTGATGCCTGTAACAGGGAGGAGGATCCCAAATGCAACCAAAATCAAAAGAGCCACAATTGCGGCAAAGCTGCTACCGCGATGTCGGACAGGAATCTCGGCAAGCAGTTGCCGCGGCATCACTTGGGTCGCCAACCATGGAGCGGCAAAATAGGCCAGAGGGGTCGCGACCAGCAGGACGACCCCCGCTAGAATGACGCACTGTTGCCCCGCTTGGCCGAAGTCGTAAAGGGCTGAAAAGCTGGTTAAAATGTCCGAGGCGGCGGAGCGAAGTCCAAAAATCAGACCCGGTCCTGGATCGGACAGAGTCAACACACCAGCCAGACTTGCAGCAAGGAGCGCCGGCTGAGCTGCGTGGCGAAGGGCTTGGCGAAATACAACTCGCTCTCCACCAGCCAGGCGAGCGGCCTCAACCTGGGAGGCCGAAAGTCCGATAGTGACTATAAAAGCAGTCAGGAGGACGAGCGGGATTCCAGTGGCGCTAAAGACAATAATACAACCAGCAAATCCTGAAAGAACCTCCGAGGCTGTCCGACCCCAACGGGCGGCCAGTGCAGACCAACCGATAGCCCAAAGAAAGGACGGCACCAACAGGGGCAAGGCCACGAGCACAAGGACAGGTTTCTTTCCCGGAACGTGATAAAGCGCGGCTAGCACGCCTATGGGTAAACCCACTACCAGAGCTATGAACATGACGGTGAAGGCGACTACGGCACTGTTGAAAAGCGCGCTGCTAAAGGCTTCGCCTATGACAAAGGTACCGGCATCAAAAGACGTGGCCGCACGCCACAAGAGTGGCATCGATGGAAGCATCGCGATCGACAGGAGCCCTGCGACACCGAAAATCCTCCATCTACCCGGTCGCTCCAATAGCAGACAGGAGATCATCACAGGTTTTGGTTCACCCAATCCTTCAGAAAGCCCCTTGAAAGTCGTTCCAATATCTGGGCAAGCTTGATGTAATTTACCTTCATTGGGTTGAAGTCCTGGATAGACACCATCCCTTCCGGGACTGAAAGGCCTGATCGTAAAGGCATTTGGGCTGCGGCGCTTCTGGCCAGAGTCTCCTCCGTTTCGGGTCGGAGAAGGTAGTCAATGAATCGGCGACCCAACTCAGGGTTGGGCCCGCCTTTGATAAGTACTGCACAGTTGGGGATGACCAACGTCCCCATACCCCCCGCATCAGGAAAGACCATCCCCACGGGCTTTCCTTCAATGCGCGCGACGTTTGCGTCATCGGTGTCGGTAATCCCCAGCGCGAATTCGCCATTGGCCACCCGTCGGCGCACTTCACCGTTGGAAGAAAGTATCCTTCCGCCGTTTCCGGCAAATCCTTCAAAAAACGCCTTGGCTTTTTCCTCTCCCAACACAGCAAACAAGGCAGCTGCATGCATAGAGGTGGTCCCGAAAAGTGGATTGGCGATACAGGCTTGATCCCGAAAACGAGGGTCAAGCAAATCCATCACGGATTTGGGTTTCTGAGCTTCGGGAACCAGGTCCCGGTTGTAAATGAGCACACGGGCCCGTGCCGAGAAACCTGTCCAGTGCCCTTCTGGGTCCGAGAACCTTACAGGCAAACTCTCAGCCACAGGCGATTTGTACGGCGCACTGACACCCTGTAACTTCAAAATTGCCGCGCGCACCGGATCTCCACTCCAAAACACATCGGCTTGGGGACGCTTTTTTTCAGCAATTAGCCGGTTGAGTAGTCCCGTGCTCTTGGTCTCCTCGGTATCCGGCACCAGCTGCACCCTGATCCCGGTATCCTGTTCAAAACGCTCCGCAACAGGTCGGGCAAAGACAGCGTCCACCGAAGTATAAATCACCACGGACCCCCTATCGGACGTTTCCGAGGACCGGCAACTCATCACGATTGCAAGAGCAAAGAGAAGCGCTCCTGAGATCGGGGCCTTGGTACGCATCGTTTTTGTCTCCTGGTGAGTTGGCGATCTCACGAGACCCTAGGCGAGAAGTTGTTCATGGCGATTCTCTCTTGGGCATGACCAGTAATGCTGCTCCTCGTCTTTCTCGGCATACGAGTCTATCCTTTTTTGTCGGCTGGTTGAGAGGCTTCCAAAGCGAGCTCGGCCGAGCTACCGGCTCGTCTCCCTCTTTCTAATATCTCCCCCACAAGATACAAAGACCCGGCCACTACCGTGGTCGCAGAAGAACTCAGGGCTTGGCAGTAGGCAGCGAAAGGATCGTCCACGCAGACCCCTGAGGGAAGCAAACTTTTCAGCTCATCAATGGTAGCCGCACGGGGGGAATTGATGCAGGTGAGATAGATTCGATCAAAGTAGGGTCTCAGGATTTCTAAAACCGCGCCCACGTCCTTGTCCCTCATCATCCCAAACACGAGTGTGCGCGGTGGTCGAGTATGCAGCGTGAGAAAGTTCACCAGCTTCTCGGCGGCGTCCAAATTATGTGCCCCGTCCAGAACCACTGTGGGGTCCTCGCCCAAGACCTGGATTCTGCCGATCCACTGAGTTCGTTCAACCCCTTTTTGGGTGCAAGTTGCAGAGACTGCAAAACCATGGTTTCGAAGGATCTCGACCGCCTGCACAGCCAGAGCCGCGCTTTCAACCTGGTGCTGTCCGTAAAGTTGGAGCTTAAATTCCGAACCATGGAAGCGAAAAGCATACTTCCCTTCCCTGGACCCTAAGTATTCAATGGAGGCGGAATCCAATTCATGAAGTGTCACTTTCTTTTTGGCTGCTTCGCTCAGGAAGACCTGTCGGACTTGAGCTCGCTGAGGAGCCATCAGTGCAGGGCGTGCTTCGTGCAAAATTCCGGCCTTTTCACGAGCAATTTCTTCTAAAGTGCCTCCCAGGAATCTTTGATGATCCAATCCGACAGAGGTTAGGATGGAAAGAACTGGATCCACCACATTGGTGCTGTCCAGGCGTCCTCCCATACCCACCTCCAGAATGGCAATCTCTACTTTCTGCTCGGAAAAATACAGGAAAGCGACGGCCGTCAAAGTCTCGAAGTAGGTAGGGTGGGAAGAAAACTCTAATCGGCTGATCGTGTCGACGACGCGGGCAAAATAATGAGCGAATGTTTCGGATTCGATGGGCCGGTTATCCAGCACGAAGCGTTCCTCCACCTTGATCAGATGGGGTGAGGTGTAAAGCGCATTGCGTATCCCGCAAGCGGTGAAGATTGAATTTAGGAGGCGAGCCACTGAGCCTTTTCCATTGGTGCCCGCGATGAGAAGGGAAGGATATTTCAAATGAGGATTCCCCAACGCACCCAGTAGTGTTCGCATCGTTTCCAATCCGAATTTCATGGTCAAAACTTCATCGCCAAGCTTTTGTAGATAGGCCAGGCACTCGCTATAGTTCATGTTTTTTGGGTTCCAGGTTCCAGGTTTCAGGTTTCAAGTTTCAGGTTGCGTGCTATGAGTTATGGGTTGTGAGCTGTGGGTCACGTATTTTGTCAGTTTGTCAGCTGATCCCCCTGTGGTCTGTTAGTTTCTGGTCTGTGGCTGAAGCACACTCTTTTACCTGAAACTTGGAACTTGGAACTTTCAGCTCATAAATGAGAGTGCGTCGGCAATGAATTGGCGAAGATCATTTCGTGAGACGACGGCATCCAGCATGCCGTGTTCCAGTAGAAATTCGCTTCGTTGGAAACCATCGGGCAGTTTCTGGCGAATGGTTTGCTCGATGACTCGTGGACCGGCAAAGCCGATCAAAGCCTTTGGCTCAGCAATATTCAGGTCACCCAGCATGGCAAAACTGGCTGTGACCCCTCCCGTCGTTGGATCTGTGAGCAAGGAGATATAGGGAACACGCTTTTCGTCCAGTTGCGCCAGGGCAGCGCTAATTTTCGCCATTTGCATCAGTGAAAGAACCCCTTCCATCATACGGGCTCCCCCACTCGCCGAAACAATGATAAGGGATTTTTGGGTGTTGACGGAACGTTCGATGGCTCGAGTGATCTTTTCACCGACCACTGAACCCATACTGCCGCCGATAAAACCGTATTCCATGGCAGCGCACACCACATCGTGGCCGTGAATGGAACCTTCCGCATTCACTACTGCTTCATTGACGCCCGTCGACTTGACGGTTTGTTGAAGACGCTCCTTGTAGCTTTTCTTGTCGACAAAATGAAGCGGATCGGAAGACTTCAGGTGTCCATCGAATTCTTCATACCGGCCGTGGTCCAACAGGGATTCCAAGCGCCGGCGCGCATTGATCTTGAAATGATGGGAACACTTGGGACAGACCAAGAGATTCCCTTCCAGTTCCTTCTTCCAAATAAAGTTGTTGCAATCCGTACACTTCGTAAAAAGTCCCTCAGTT
>JALLOM010000226.1 GCA_027717865.1 Acidobacteria bacterium AH-259-O06
CGCAGCGACCGGATACGGTTCGAGTAGCCCAACCTGCCCGTTAAACAGGAAAGGATTTCCAAGAAAGCTGCATTTCATAAGAAAATCGAGTGTGTCTCCTCGGCCAGTCGCCTCCAGCTGCATGTTCTCCAAGACAGATTCCCCAATGACAATTTGGGGCCCCTCGACGAGGAGCTCGAAATCGGGTTTTCTGAACTCCCCCGCACCTTGAAGAGTAAAGTTGACTCGACCTTGCGCGGGAATCCGTTTCTGCAGCGCCTGAATCTTCTTCAGGGGAAATTGGAAACCTTGGATATTGACCACATACGTCTCATCTTCCAGATTGACGGCTGCTCGGCCCGAGACTGTCCCTTCTTGCACCGAGCCTTGAATCTCTTCTAAAAGAATCGTCCTGCCTTCGATTTCAACCCTGGCACTCAAATCGTCAAGGCCTTCCCGGTAAGCTCTTGGCTTCAAAACCGAGATCCTCCCGCTGCCCTGATAGTTACGAAAGCCCACTTGTTTGAGCTGAAGTTGACCAGTGACCCGTCCCTCAATTGGAACCGCTTGCTCTGTGATGGAGAGAAAACGTTCTATTGGAACTTGATTCAACTGAAGCTCGAGCGCTTCCAACAATCCAGCTTCCGGAAGGTCGAGAGCCAGATGCAGCGAAGTGTGCAGCCGATAAGTAGGACCAACGATTCGCGCATCATCGAACTGCAAGCGGGACCCATCGAACGTGACTTGGGATTCGAAGTCACCCAAGAGTTTGTTTTTGAGAAAAACACGCTCGCTGTAAACCGTACCGCTGAGTCTCAATTGACCCTTCGAGCCCTGAAGCGCTGCAGAGACAAGGGTGGGCCCTTTTATATTAAGAAAGTTTTCTTGGATGAATTTCTCAGGGATCCCCGTATGCCTGGCCAGGTTTAGCAGCTCTTTACTCTGCTCGGATGCTAGATCGAACTCGAATTGATAGTTTCCTCCGAAGCTCGCCTGACCGTGGTAGTTGATCACACTTTGGGGAGTACGAAGAAGTCCGTCCGCCCAGCTCACCACTTGGTTTCCAAAAAAAATCATTGAATTCCCTTCAAAAGGGAGAGCCGGGAAGATTGGATCCTCAGTCAAACCTCGAGAAGAACAATTTCCCTGGTAAGAGAGGCGGCCTTGGCCGGTCACTTTGCTCCATTGAAGTCCAGGCCAACGCACCCGGCCACTGAAGTCTGCAGAGCCTTGGGAGCGGATTTCTCCTTGTCCTAAGTCTGAAAGGAGCGGGTAAATCCTGACTTGAGATGCGGCGATCCGAAACTGAGAGTCGTCGTCCTCCTTCCAACTCAGCCTTCCCTCCGCCCCAACACTGCCGCCGTACAATTGAGCGTTCAACTTTTTTACAGTCAATAATTTAGGATCGATGTCGATACTCGCTTCGATCTGGCGAAAAGGAAAGTTCTCAAATTGAACCAAAGCAGACCGCGCCTTTCCTTGGAATGAGAAGTCGCCTCCTGTTCCTGCAAATGTTCCGCTCAGAGAGAGGAGCCCCTTGTGGATATGAGACCTGAGGTCAGCAGCTTCCAATTGTGCAAGGTCGACAGACACATCGCTTTCAAAGCGATAGACAAAGTTTTGGAGATCACCAATATGGCCCGTCGCGTGAACTGCAAGCACTGGCGAATCTAACTGTAGGGATAGAACTCGGAACTGGTTCTCCAGGAATTCGAAGTCCAGGGATGCAGTTAAGCCATCAAAAATGAATCCGTTGACGGCCAAATTCAGGGGTTCGAAGCTGGTATGACCGACGTACTTTTTTTGTTCGGGAAAAAACTGAAGTGTGGTGATCATGCCACCTTCAGCCGAGTCCAGGAAGAGAGGACGCCGCTGATAGAGGATTAAGCCACGGTTGAGTACCAACCGCTTAATGGCCAATGCGGTAAAGGAAAACCCGCTGGTCTTCCGCCTCGTATCAGGCAAGAACATATTCGAAAAATTAAGCCGCCGGTTTGCATCCTCAACAAGGCGGATCCGAGGGTGGTCTAGCAAGAGGTGGTCCAGGGAAATTGATGGAAGAAAAAAGTGGGTAAAGGAGAAGTCCAGTAGGATGCGATCAACGTCAATGGCCGGCTCTGAGACAGGGTATACTCGATTGAACAGCTTCAGATTGTGAATGTCGACCTCTGTCGCAAGAAGCCGAACCTCAACGCTGCCAAGTTCGACACGGGCATTGAATCGATCTTCAATTATCCCAACTATCCAGCTCCTCGCCCACTGGTCGAAGGCATCGCTGCGAACATAGACCAGGAGAGCAGCGGCCATGAACAGTACCAGAAGCAGGGTAAATAGAGCCGCTATTTTGAAAATCCGCCACATCAAGTGCTTCCCAAACTATTGTAAAGATTAAATTTTAACAGAAAAACTGTGGCCAACTGAATGGTTGACAACGATTGGAAATCCCGATTATGATTTGACCGCTCGTGGAGTCCGAACAAATCACAGGGCAGGATAGAGTTACCAATGGAGAGGTAGAGATTTTTTTTGGAAGTCGATTTGGCTACCTAGACCTCATTCAGGATTTCTCGGAAGCGATTGGCCGCTGGGTGGGATTCGACGAGGATAGCCGCTACTGGATTGGATTGTCCATCCGAGAATCAGTGACAAATGCAATTCAGCATGGTAATAAGTTGGACGAGAGCAAGAAGGTGAGCGTCCGATTTCAAATCATGCCTGACCGCCTTGTGATCTGTGTTCAGGATCAGGGGGAAGGCTTTGACGATTCGGAAATCCCCGATCCTTTGGATCCTGAGAATCTACTCAAGCCTAGTGGACGGGGGATTTTCTACGTACGCTCCTTTATGGATGACGTGCGGTACAGAGCTCTTCCCGGAGGCGGGCTCGAGATGAGAATGGAGAAAAGATTGGATCATCAAAAAGAAGGAGATGAAAATGAGAATTGATACTCGAACCGTCAATGGTGTGACAGTCCTCGACATACACGGCAAGGTCACAATTGGCGAAGGGAGTGTGGAAATCCGCAACAAAGTACGCGAGCTCCTGGGAGAGGGTAATAAGAATATCCTCCTCAATCTTGGCGACGTGAGTTATGTAGACAGCTCGGGTATTGGTGAACTGGTCAGTTCTTTTACCACGGTCACCAACCAGGGCGGACAGCTAAAACTGGTCAATTTGACCAGGAGGCTGAGGGAGCTGCTGGCCATCACTAAACTGCTGACTGTCTTCGATTGTTATGAGGATGAGGACACTGCCGTTCAGAGCTTCTCATAGAGCGCGAGCGACCACTCATCGGTAAGAGTGGCGTCGGCGTTTACGGCGCAGGTCGCGCTAGTGAAATGCTCGCCCAGGGCGAGTCCCATTCAGTGGAACCAAACCACTTTTTTTAACGAGCCTTTAAGACCGTGTCCAAAGAAACTCTGTATGTCATCGATGGTGATCAAAAGATTCCCTTTCTACGAGGGATGATCACCTATTCTCTCATCGAGCGCGGGCTGAGTTTTCAAGAAGCCTTCGAAGCTGCCAGCTCAGTGCGCGCTCGCATTCTGGGAAAACAGGTCATCAAAAAGAGTGACCTGGCACAATTGATTCAGTCGGTGGTCCGGGAAAGATTCGGAGAGGATTACATCAAAGATCATGCGCGTTTAAAGGGCCCGGCGCCGGCCATTTTTGTAAAGAGTCCAGATTCGGAGGTGCCTTTCAGTAAAGGAATCTTGTCTCAGTCGCTTCAGGCCTCAGGGCTTGAACCATCCATCGCTTACGATATCGCCCGGGAAATTGAAGCTTATTTGCTGCAAAACAGTCGGCGGGAAATAACTCGGGACGAACTCCGTCGACTCATCTATGAAACGATCCTTCATAAGCACGATCCCCAGTTTGCGGAAAGATATCTCCTGTGGAGATGCTTCAAATCTCCCGAGAAACCCCTGATTATTCTGTTTGGTGGAGCCACGGGAACAGGGAAGAGTTCGGTGGCGACGGAGGTAGCACACCGCTTGGGAATTCAGAAAATTCTGGGCACGGATACCATCCGCCAGATTATGCGGATGATGTTTTCCCATGATCTACTTCCGGCCATCCACCGCTCCTCATATGAGGCGTGGAAGGAAGGAGTGAGGCTGAACGAAGAGAAATCGGTGGCGGTGATTGAAGCATTCAAGGAGCAATGTATCCGCATCTTGGTTGGAGTACGGGCCATGGTGCAGAGAGCCATTGAAGAGAACATTAGCCTCATAATTGATGGAGTGCATCTGGTTCCTGGTTTGGCGGAGTTGGAGCAGTTTGAAGAAAAGGCTTCCCTCGTACCGATCATCATATCGACACTGAACAAGTCCAACTATTTGGAGCGCTTTCCCATTCGTCAAAGGGAAGCAGGGAGCCGCTCGGCGCAGAGGTACCGCGAGAACTTTGAAACCATCTTGCAAATCCAGGATTACATTATGGAGATGGCTGAAGCGCGCGACGTGCCGATCATCGAAAATGACAATTTTGATGAGACGGTTTCTTCAATTCTCTCCGTGATTTCCAACACTCTTCAAGAGAAACTCAACATTCGCAGTGAGGACCTTGTCTCCAAGGCGCTATAAATGTCTTTTGGTGATCCAGGATGGGGTCGGTGACCGTCCTGTGGAAGCTTTCGGTGATAAAACTCCCCTGGAAGCTGCCTCCACCCCTCATATGGACTCTTTGATCAAGCTAGGGGTTGCTGGTCTAATCGACATCATCGGACCGGGTGTCAAGGTCGGAACCGACATTGGGCATCTGGCACTTTTCGATCAGGACATTCAGAAAGATTTCTATCGCCGCGGCCCCATGGAGGCGGCGGGAGTGGGTATCTTTCTCAACCCGGGAGAGGTGGCACTACGGTGTAACTTTGCTACAGTGAGCGAAGATTTTCACATAGTGGACCGTCGAGCCGGCAGGATCCGGGCCGAAGCCAAAGAGTTGGCAAAGGCCTTAGATCAGATTCACATTGACGATGACGTGGAGGTTATTTTTCGGCAAGCCACCGAGCACAGGGCCGTGCTTGTCTTGCGGGGGGAGGGGCTTTCAGATCAGATTTCGGACTCTGATCCTGGAGGGAGTGCTTCAGATCAAAGGGTCCTGAAGGTGTATCCCCAGATGAATGATCCCGACGCCGAGCGTACAGCCCAGCTGGTCAACAAATTCATTGAACAATCACATCAGGTATTGAAAAAGCACCCCCTCAATATTCGGCGGGAGGGTGAAGGAAAAGTTCCGGCCAATTTCATTTTAACTCGTGGAGCTGGGAGCCTGCGGGAATACATTCAGCTTCCTGAAAAGCGAGGACTGCGCGTGGCATGTGTCAGTGGGGAACGCACCGTTCTCGGAATTGCCCGGCTCTCAGGAGTAAAGGCGATTGTGACTGATGAGATGACCGGCAATCTGGACACAAACTTGACGGAAAAAGCGGCTAGGACGATGGAGGCCTTAGGCGATCACGATTTGGTTTATCTTCACCTCAAGGGGTGTGATGTGGCGGGGCACGACCGCCAGCCGGAACTCAAACGCTGGTTCATCGAACAAACAGACATGATGATTGGCGAAATCATCAAAGAGGCGGAGAAGTGGAAGCAGCTTTACTTTGCCTTTGCTGGAGATCACTCTACGCCCTGTGAGCTGGGTGAACACAGCGGAGATCCCGTGCCGGTTTTCCTAGCCGGTGGCGATGTCCAGGTCGACGACGTAAAAACCTACGGGGAATGCACTTGCGCTCAAGGGGGACTGGGCAGGATACGCTGTCAGGATTTTCTGGCCACCATTTTTCACTATCTTGGAGCTT
>JALLOM010000227.1 GCA_027717865.1 Acidobacteria bacterium AH-259-O06
TCTTATGGAAAGACGGTGAGAGATTCTATCGCAGAAGGCATGTTGCCTTTATCGGTCATCACGTTCTTTCTTCAAGCTCCGCGATCGTTATCTCTTAACTTTGAAAGGAAAGGAGATGATGGATGATTTTGGCAGAGTCGTTGATATTTGGGCTAACGCAAGCCACTTTGTACCTCATCATCTTTGCCATTGGTTTCGTGTTTCTGCTCGTTACATTTGTGCTGGGAGAGTTGTTCGAGGGGGTTGGTGAGCTCGCTGAACATCTGGACATTGACTTTGACCATGATTTTGATCATGGGGATCACGGCCTCGGGCCCAGCATCCTGTCCCCTAAGATACTGAGTGTATTTGTGACTGTATTTGGCGGTACCGGTTATATCGTGACTGTCCAGTTCGATTACAGCCTATTGGGCACTAGTCTGATCGGTATTGTATCCGGCGTAATTCTCGCGAGTATTACTTTTGGGGTCGTCAGCTGGCTCTACACACAGCAATCAACAACCATGGTGAGTCCAGAAAGTCTGGTTGGCAAGAAAGGGACTGTGTCCATCGGTATTCCACGCGCTGGTATCGGTCAGGTTGTGCTAAACGTTGTGGGGGCCAGGGTGACCAAGTCGGCAAGAAGCGAGGATGGCGAAGCCATTGAACCTAATTCTAGAGTTACCGTCGTTTCCGTAGAAGGCAGCGGCGTTATCGTTCGACCGAGTTAGACCAAGAAACATACCAACTATAGGAGGTGTGCAATGTTTGATTTCCAGTCTACCGTGATGCTTCCCATTGTTGTTTTAGGGATGGGACTGGCAGTTCTATTAGGAATTGGGCTCTTCGTGAGGAACTACATCAAAGTCCCACCCGAACAGGCCGCCATATTCTACGGCCGTAAGTTTAAGCTCAGGGATCCAGAAACGGGTGAGCTGCGAGAGCGTGGATTTCGCATTATCAAAGGCGGCGCTACATTCAAGTGGCCAATGGTTGAGAAGGTGATGTGGTTGGATCTGAACGTCATGACCATACCCATTACTGTTCAGGACATATACAGCAAAGAAGGGGTGCCCGTTGATGTGCACGCGATTGCTAATGTCAAGTTGGCGGGAGATGATGCCTCCTTGGAGATTGCTGCTGAACAGTTTGGGGGAAAGACTGAGGCTGAGATCCGGAGCACCGTAGAGGAGACACTACAGGGCCACCTGCGTTCCATTGTCGGTGTTTTGACGGTTGAAGAACTTTATCAGGAGAGGCAGAAATTCAGCCAGCACGTTCAAGACGCATCTGCTCAAGATCTGGCAGACATGGGAGTGCGCATCATCAATTTTCCCATTAAAGACGTCCGGGATAAGCACGAGTACCTGGATTCGCTGGGTAAGAAGCGGACCGCGGAGGTAAAACGTGATGCGGCTATCGGAGAGGCCGACGCACAGAAGGAGGAGATGGAGAACACCTCCCAGGCTATAAGACTGGGGAAAGAAGCTGAGCTCGCAAATCAGGAAAGGATAGCCGAAGCCGAGCGAAATCTCAATATCAAGAAAGCTATATTTGATGCTGAGGTGGCTGCGGAACGGGCGAGGGCAGAACAAGCCGGACCGCTCGCTCAAGCCGAGGCGGGAAAGGATGTCAAGCGGGCCCAGATCGAGGTTGAAACGACTGAGAGGCAGGCGAGAATTAGGCTGCAGGAGCAGGAAGCTCTTCGAAGAGAAAAAGAGCTCAACGCGACACTGATCAAAGAGGCCGAGGCGAAAAAGCAGGAGATGGTTATTCTTGCGGAAGGAGAACAGGATGCTGCCGAGAAACAGGCACGGGCGAAAATTACTCTTGCTGATGCCAGCAAAGCAGAAGTGCAAAAGCAGGGTGAAGGTGAAGCCGCCGCTATCCAGGCCAAGATGGAAGCCGAAGCCGAAGGTAAGAAGGCCGGTTTACTGGCTGAAGCAGAAGGTAAAAAAGCTACCTTGCTGGCTGAAGCGGACGGTGAACGGGCCAGACTGCTGGCTGAAGCTGAAGGTAAGGAAAAACTTGCACTCGCACTTGCAAAACTCGACGAAACTGGAAAACTACTGCAAATTCTCGATGCTGCTCCTGAAGTCGCGCACGCACTGGGTGAGGCTGCAGCCAAAGCACTGGGTCCGGATGGGATGGCCAATGTTTTCGGACAGATTGCGGCCCCAATGGGCTCGGTGGATGACATCCGAATTTACGATTTCGGCAGCAGCGCCAGTAACAGCGGTAATTCTCCGATTTCCAAACTTGCCAACATTGGGCCGGAGGTTGTTTTCAATTTTATTGCCAAGGCCCAGGCGCTGGGACTGGGGGGTCTATTGAACCGGTTCGGCCTGAGTTCTGACATCCTCGAAACGCTTGCTGAAGCGGCTAAAGGGGTAAAGGAATCCGAACAGTCTCCAACGTCTGAGTCTCAAGCACCAGCATCTCAGACATCCTCAAAGACTCAGTAAGCTTGCCAGTCTAAGGCTGGAGGGCCTCGCGTTGCATCGCTGTTTTGTCTGAGCAGAAAAAAGAAAGAAGTAAGATTATGGCGAAGCTCCATTTGAAACCACCCGAGGCGATGGTGGTCCATTGCATCGACCCAAGGTTTCAGCCGGCATTTAGGGAATTTATTCGCCATCACCTGGGCTTTCAGGAAGGGGAGTACATCCCCCTGGTTGTTCCCGGCAGCGTTGCTTCCCTCGGGACCAGCATATCGTCGTTGATGCCGAAACATTTCAAAGTTTTCAAGGACCACCTTCAAGTCGTGTTCGACAGCAATCAGGTGCGGCGCGTTGTTCTCATCAATCATGAGGACTGCAGGGGATACGCGTCTTTGATGCGAAGACTGCAGCGATTCGTCAAGATAGACTTGTCAAAGAAGCAGATCGAGGATATGAAATTTGCCACTGGAGTTATCCGGCAAATGGCCCAGCGTTTTACGCAGCTCCAGTTTGAACTCTACATGGCTTGCATCGGTGCTGACAATGAGGTCACCTTCCAGGATGTTCTCACCGGAGAAATGATAGTGTTCGAGAAACATCCGTCCCCTGCCAGTGTGCCGCCTCAAGAGCCCGCGGGGGAAAGGGCGGAGCCAACCACCGAAAAGGAGAAACCTCAAGCAAACCGGCGCGGCTCCGAAGATAATGTTTTGTCCTGAATGCAAGACTGAATAGGGAGACGGCTTCTTTGAGTGCTCCGCGCTTCCGGTCGTAAGGAAAATGCCGTTGCCACAGAATTGGCGGGGAAAAAAACGGACAAAATGCCACTCATTGACATCGTAGCAAGGATGGTATATATCATATATATCATGAAGACAGCAAAGGTGTTCTATAGCGGCCGATCGCAAGCGGTTCGGTTGCCGAAAGAATTTCGCTTCCGTGATAATGAAGTCTCGATAAGAAGGGATGGTGAGGCAGTAATCCTTGAGCCGATCAAGAAAGGGCGTTGGCCTGATGGGTTCTGGCGCAAGAATCGGATCGAGGACGCCGGCTTTAGACGGGCGCCTCAAGGAGGAGTTCCCAGCCGTCCGGCCTTCGATGGGGACGTTTGATCATGCGTTACCTCCTGGACACGGATACATGCATCGATTTGCTGCGAGGGGTACACAGACCCCTGCAGCGCATCCAAACGATCTCCCCTGATGAGTGCTCCGTTTCAACAATAACCACTTACGAGCTTCTGACCGGGGCACTGAAATGCCGACGTCCGAAAATGGAACGCCGCAAGGTGGAAGCCTTCGTCGAGATGGTACATGAAGTTCCCTTCGATCGTCCCTCGGCGGAGCAGGCTGCCAACTTACGAGTCGATCTCGAAAGGCAAGGAGTAATGATAGGCCCCTATGATATCCAAATCGCCGCCCAGGCCCTGGCCCGGAACCTGACTCTTGTGACCTCGAACCGCTCTGAGTTCGGGCGTGTCGAAGGGCTCCATACGGAGGATTGGCGAGAGTAGACAACGCACTTCCGGTGTGCTTCTTTCAGATTCTCGCAAAAAGACCAGGATGGCATATCCTCTTAGGATGGTTTCTGTTGTGTCCCCGACCGCCAGCATCCCCACAACATGCTCCACTGTGAGACCTCGTCCTCGGATAAGCGGTTTGCCGCCGAAGATCTTCGGATTGACGGTAATACGCTTACAACTTCTCCTCGTCCATTGCGAAGCTCCAACGAACATCATGACAGCGCTTGAACCTTGTTGATGCCATCCAGAGCCGCCACCTTGTACGCTTCAGCCAGAGTGGGGTAGTTAAAGACGGCATCACGAAAGAACTCGATTGTTCCGTCCAAGGCCATCACCGCGTGCCCGATGTGGACCAACTCTGTTGCGGATTCACCCATAATGTGCACCGCTAGAACTTTGAGGTTCTCCCGCTGAAACGCGATCTTGAGCATGCCGGTGCTGCAGCCCATGATTTGAGCCCGAGCGAGTTCCCGAAATCGTGCCACACCTGTTTCGTAGGGCACAGCCTGGTCGGTGAGCTGCTCCTCACTCGGACCGACACTCGCAATTTCGGGGATCGCATAAATCCCTAGCGGCAGCAAATTAGTAAACTTACCAGTCGCGACGTCGAAGGCGTTGCAGGCTGCAATGCGGCCTTGTTCCATCGATGTCGAGGCGAGACTGGGAAACCCAATAACGTCGCCTACAGCGTAAATATTCTCAGCCTTTGTCCGGTACGTTTCGTCGACCTTCAAGCGCCCGCGGTTGTCAGGTCTGAGGCCAATTGCTTCCAGATTCAAACCGGAAGTCGCTCCAACGCGTCCGGCAGCAAACAGCACCACATCAGCAACCACCTGTTTGCCACTCTCCAAGTAAACATTGACAACATTGTCCGCAGTGGGCTTTACTCCGCATACTGTTTCCCCATAGCGGAGGATCACGCCTTCAGAGCGCATATGATAAGTCAGGGCATCTTCGATTTCGTCGTCCAGATAGTCGAGAGGCCGCTTCCTGCTGTCGATGAGTGTCACGCGCACCCCTACCTGCTGAAGAATCGTTGCGTATTCCACGCCGATGATCCCGGATCCAACGATCGCCATCGACCGCGGAATTTCTTTCAGGGTAAACAGAGTGTCACTATCAATAATGTTGGGGTTGGCAAAGTCGATTCCGGTTGGCCGCGCCGGTTTGCTACCCACAGCGAGGATGAACTTGTCGGATTCAAGCGTTCGAGTTTGCTGCGGGTCGGTGACCACAATCTTATGCGCATCGCTGAAGCACGCTGTACCCCAGATGATATCCACGTAGTTACGAAGCAACTGATCACGGATGACGTCGGTTTCCTTCTCAATCACACGCTGGGTGCGAAACTTGAGATCTTCGACCTTGATCCTGTCCTTGACGCGGTAGGCCTCGCCGTAGAGTTCTCGCTGCCGCGCTCCGGTCAGGTACATAGCCGCTTCCCGCAGCGTCTTGCTGGGAATGGTTCCTTTCTGCAGGCATTCGCCGCCGACCACTCGTTGCCGTTCGACGACGGCTACCTTCTTGCGTAGCTTCGCGGCAGCGATCGCTGCTTTTTGGCCCGCCGGGCCGCTGCCAATCACGACCAGGTCATATTGGTTCAAGTTTCTCTCCAAAGGATCACAGTCTAACACTGCGTTTGCTATTAGAGTAAGCACGATCTTCGCTGTGTTCAGCTAGTGCGGTTGACATAGTCCTGCAACAGCAGGAAACAGTGTCACCCGAAACTTCCCTTTTGCAAGAAGCTAGTGGCTCGACC
>JALLOM010000228.1 GCA_027717865.1 Acidobacteria bacterium AH-259-O06
GGCTCCTGGCTCCTTTCAGCCGCCCCCGGTATTTCGACAGCAGATCGTTGAACTCCCGGCTATAGCGTATGCTGTCCAGATCGGAGTACACTTTGCGGAGCTCATCGAGAACCAGTTGAACGTATTTTTGAGGTTCCTTTTCAAAGGCCATCTCTAGATGTTCCAACGCCTTTGCCGTCTCTGCCTGACGGGCGAAAAAAAAGGCAAGCCGGAAGTGGGCATAGGCCTCGTCAGCCCCATACTCAATTGCTTTCAAATAGTAGAGCTGTGCCTGGTCAAAATCTTTTCCCTGATCCATTATCACCGCCAGGCTGTAATGGACGCCGGGATGATGGGGCTTGATTTGTAAGGCCCGGCGCAACAAATCGATCGCATCTTGGCGTCGGTCAAGATTCGCATAGAAATTCCCCAGGTTGTACAGCGTGTCCAAGTCTTGAGGATCGTAACCCAGAGCATTCTCATAAGCCTTGGCCGCCTCCTGGTTTCTCTTCTGTTCGGCCAGAAGGTCACCCAGATGCGCCCAGAGCAGGGAGTTGGGTTCCTTCTCAAGCGCTCTCCGAAAGTAATTCTCCGCCTGAGAGTATTCTCCCCGTCTTTGGGCTATCACACCCAGGTTGCCGAGGTTGATGGCTGAATCCAAATTCGCCTGCAGCAAACTCTTGTGCGCCTCTTCAAGATTATTTCTGTCGAGATAAAGATTGCCCAGTTCCTGAGCCAGCTCCCGGTGGGCGGGATCTTCTTCTTCCGCCTTCAAAAAATGCTCAAGCGCTAAATCATCTTGACCTACTTCCCGATACAGTAACCCCAGAAAGAAATGGGCTTGGAAATCGTCAGGGTAGTGGACCAGAAATTTTCGATAATTCTTGATGGCCTTTTCTTTTTGGCCCAGGGCTTGCTGTGATAAGGCCAGATCAAAATATGCCTCCACCGGATTGGGACTCAACTCCAAAATCTTCTGAAAGGCCTGGGCACTTTCTTGATATCGCTCTTGTTGATAGTAAAGACCGCCCAATAATTGCCACGCGTCGTAGTTTTTGGGATCCATTTGAAGAACTCGACCGAAGTCCTCGAGCGCTTGATCCAGCTGTTTCACCTCGAGTCTCAAGCGAGCCCGAAGGAAGTAACCGCGAGAATCTTGCGGTTCCAGATCGATCAATGCATTGAGTTCCTCCAGGGCAAGGTTGTGCTTTCTCTGTTTGATGTAAATGAGAGCAAGATTGTAACGAGCCGCAGCAAATCCGGGCGCCAACTCCACTGCTTTTTGGAAGTATTCAGCCTGCTCCTCGGAATATTCCCTGGAGGTCCCAATGAGGTCCTCTCCTTTGCGGAACCACTCCAGGGCCTTGGGGTCCACCGTTTCAAGATTCTGACCCAAAGACGCAGCGAAAAGGAGCAGAAAGGCTAACATAGTCATTTTGGTCTTTGTGGGGGGTCAGACACCTCCTCGATATCCTCAAACTGGGTCATCTGTTTGAGTTCTTTGTAGCGCAATTGGATTTCCGTAAAGGTCAGTTCTTTGAGCCGATCGAGGGAGAATTTTTCCACGTTGAAGCTAGCCATGACGGATCCGAAGATGATGGCCTGACGGATGGTCTGCTCATCACAGCGATTGACGCCGCCCAGATATCCCATGAATCCTCCCGCAAAACTGTCTCCGGCACCCGTTGGGTCAAACACATCTTCAAGCGGATAGGCCGGAGCGCCGAAAACCGACAGGCTACCCCGCGAGGAAACGGGCTTGGACACGCTCCCTTGAAACGGGCTTAGCTGGGGCAGGCTTGACTTGAAATTCATTTGAAACATTAAAACTCCGTACTCGCCTCGTTTAACCACCACGATTTTCGGACCCCAGGCCAGGATCCTACGCGCCGCTTTGACCAAGTTGGCCTCCTGTGCCAACTGCCGCGCCTCCGAATCATTGACCAACAAGATATCTACATACTTGAGCGTTTCCAGGAGGGATTTGCAATGACCACTGATCCAGTAGTTCATGGTGTCACAGGCAACCAACTGAGGCTTCTCAACCTGGGAGAGGACCTCTCTTTGAAGAGTGGGATCGATGTTTCCCAGAAAGACATAATCTGAATTTCGATATTTCTCAGGAATCTTGGGACGAAAATCGGAAAACACGTTGAGCTGAGTTTCAAGGGTATGAGCTTCGTTCAAGTCGTAGCCATACTCCCCCTTCCAGCGAAAAGTTTGACCATCCATGTACTCCAGACCTTGCACGTCGATATCTCGCGATTGGAGAAGTTGCACATCCTGGCGACGGAAGTCCGTGCCTACACAGGCCACCAGATGCACCTGCGTGAAGAAACTGGCTGTCACACTAAAATAGGTGGCCGAACCCCCCAGTACCTCCTCCACTTCACCGAAAGGAGTCTTGATGGAGTCGTAGGCTACCGATCCAACTGCTAATATTGATGCCATTGTTCTTGAACAGATCTTTGGGGTCAGACCTTGAGTTTTTCCCTGGTCTTCTCTGGAATCACCTTGGCATCGGTAAGAATCGCGTTTTGCAAAGCCTGCTGGCACGCACAGTCAAACTCGTCAGGAAGGATTTTGAGAGCTTCCCGAATAAGCAGCTGAGCATTGCGGCTGTTTTTGTTCAGATACTTGATCAGCGTTTCAACCCTCACAGGCTCTTCTTCCTCATGCCAGCAATCGTAGTCAGTCACCATGGCGATGGTGACGTAGCAGATTTCCGCTTCCCGAGCCAGCTTGGCTTCTTGAAGATTGGTCATTCCAATGAGATCCATGCCCCAACTCCGGTACAAATGGGATTCCGCACGGGTGGAAAAAGCAGGACCTTCGATGCACACATAGCTTCCACCACGCTTAATGGGTAAATCGATGGTCCTGGCCGCTTCCTCTAATTGTTCCGATAACTGGAAGCAGACTGGGTCGGCAAAACTGATGTGCGCTGTAATCCCATCTCCGAAGAAGGTGGAGATACGCCGGCGAGTCCGATCCACAAACTGATCAGGAAGTACAAAATCCATCGGCTTGTGTTCCAGTTTCAACGATCCCACTGCACTGGCCGACAAAATTCGCCGTACTCCGAGCTTTTTGAATCCATAAATATTGGCGCGGAAATTCAATTCACTCGGAACGATACGATGACCTCTTCCATGGCGGGTCAGAAAGGCAACAGGTTTTCCTTCCAACCGGCCCAAAATATAGGCATCGCTGGGATGACCGAAAGGTGTATCGATCTCGAGCTCGCTCTTTTCTTCCAGTCCGGGCATCTCGTAAAGCCCACTGCCGCCGATGATGCCAATATCCGCCTGATTCATGTCAACTCTCCCAGATATCCGGCTCCAAGATATATTTGTTATTTTCCTTGCTCAAGTATCCCACGGGGAGTTCGGGGTCGTGTTCAAAAAAGAGCAGCCATTTCTCTTCCGCGGCCTGAGGGTAGATCCGCTTGCGCACTTCCAAAGTAGTTAAGGGAAAAACGTCATAGCCCATAATCCAAGGAAGGGGAACATGGGCCGATGTTGGACACAGGTCGGCTATGTAAAACAGGGTCTTGCCCTCCGACTTGACTTTTACTGACTGATGACCCGCGGTGTGTCCAGGAGTGTGGACCACGATAACACCAGGCATGATCTCTTCATCGTCATCAATAATGCGCAGTAATCCTCGTTCCTGCAACGGCTTCCAGTTGTGGGGGAAGTAAGTGGCCACTGTTCTCTCATTGGGATGATTGGCGTCCTCGTACTCCTGGCGGCGAACAATATAGGTGGCATTGGGAAAGGTCGGAACAACTTGATCGCCTTCCAAACGTGTATTTCCCCCGCAGTGATCAAAGTGATAATGGGTATTGATGACGAAATCGACCTCTTCTGGACGGACTTCGAATCGCTGGAGTTCCCGAAGAATATCTGTTTCGTGCTCGATGCGATAAATGCGAATCTCTTTTTCCGTGTATTTGAAACCACAACCGGTATCGATGAGCAGATTTGTCTCACCGCTCTGAATGAGAAGGCAATTTAGAGCGAGACGAATCCGATTTTGCTTGTCGGGGGTCGTTTTTCTTTCCCACAGCGCCTTGGGAACGACTCCGAACATCGAACCTCCGTCCAGCCAAACATTTCCATCCGAGATGAGATGCAACTCAAATTGTCCCCATTTCATAACGATTCCTCAGGCGCAGGTTGGCAGAGTTCGATCAGCACGCCGCCGGTGGAGTCGGGGTGAATAAAGGCAATCAAAGAACCCTCCGCACCCCGTCGTGGTTTCTCATCGATCAACTGGATGTTCTTCTCCTTCAGAAACTTGAGCTGTTCCTTTAAATTGTCAACTTCAAATGTGATGTGATGGATCCCTTCATCACATTTCTCAATAAATCGCTGGATTGGGGAATCCTCTTCAGTCGCCTCGATCAATTCAATTGCCGAATCACCCACTTTCATGACAGCTACCTTGACCTTTTGATCCTTCACCAGTTCGAGGGTGTCTACCTCCAGACCAAGACTCTTGTAGAATTCCATTGTGACGGCGATCGAACGTGTGGCGATTCCCACATGGGCTATTCTCTTAATCATGGGTCTCCTCCTCGAGGCCTAGATCCCTCAACAAACGATCCATGATGGTATAAGGATCCAACTCTCGAGTCATTATTTTTTCGGCGTAGCGGTCCAGTTCCCCCTCAGGGATCTGCTTCAGAACTTTCTGAATGAGCCGGTCTCGCAGCATTTCCACCAGTCGTTCCCGAAAGAAGGACACTCCCCTTCGCTTGGCTCTTCGAGGGTCACTGAGAAAGGCGCGGTATCTCTCGATGGCATCGGCCAGCTCTTTAATACCCTCTCCTCGAGTAGCCACGGTCTTGACAATGAGAGGATTCCAGCCATCCTCTCGGGACGCAATTGATAGGAGTGCTTCCAACTCCTGTTCAGTCCTGAAAACCTCGGGACGGTCTGCCTTGTTAATGACGAAAATGTCTCCTATTTCCATAATGCCTGCCTTGATTGTCTGGATAGCATCTCCCATCCCCGGTACAAGAATAACCAGGGTCAGGTGGGCAGTCTTTGCGATATCGACTTCATCTTGGCCAACTCCGACGGTTTCGACCATCAGTGTTTCATAGCCAGCCGCATCAAGCACCAATAAGGCCTCATTTACCGCCCTTGAAAGGCCTCCCATCTGTCCACGCGTAGCCATGCTGCGAATGAAAACGTTCGGATCGGTGAACAAAGACTGCATACGAATCCTATCGCCCAAGATTGCACCACCGGAGAAAGGCGAAGTCGGATCAACAGCGATAATCCCCACCTTTCGTCCTAGACTCTTGTCGTGACGAGCCAACTGATCCACCAAAGTGCTCTTCCCTGTTCCGGAACTCCCCGTGACGCCAATCACGAAGGCTCGACCAGTGTGAGGAAACAACTCCTTGAGCAATTCGCTCACCATAGTGTCGTCCGAGTTCTCAACCTGAGTCAGGGTCCGCGAAACGGTGCGAGGATCTCCCCGGAGTATTCTCTGAATTAGCTGAGAAATTTCTTTTCTTGGAATGGTTCCTAGCTCTCTTGCCCTTTTGCTCTTCTGCTCTGAGCCTCAACAGAACCGCGACTGTCACAGGATGTCGCAAAAGGCGGTTCATTTTTGTTTCG
>JALLOM010000229.1 GCA_027717865.1 Acidobacteria bacterium AH-259-O06
TTTTTGCAACCCGAGGGCCGCTTCAGATATCTTCAATAGACAGGATGCTGATGAAGACAATTTTGGGTGCACTTTTTGTGATTTTGGTCTTGGGCTGGGGAGTCGTGCTGGCTCAGAGCGAAAGGAACGTTCCGGAGAAACCGACCCATCTCCGGGCTTTTACTCGCTTTGATGGTGCCACGGCCGTGGCCGAACTCTCCTGGCACGATGAGTCCGATAACGAGCTGAGCTTCGAAATTTTGCGTTCTGATAATGGGAAAGAGTTCCGCGTCGTGGGGATGGTGGGGGCTAATACCATGAAGTACGACGACAAGGTGGGCAAGTATATTACCGGTGCTTTCGCTTACAAGGTCCGAGCCTTCAATGAAGCGGGTCGGAGCGAAGACTCCAATATTGTCTCGGTGTGGTTTTAGGGGGTCAGGTAAGGGGGTCAGACCTTGAGGGGGTCTGACCCCCTTTCCTCAAGGTCTGACCCCCTCACTCCATCGGGCGGCATGTTCGTGCCACCAGACCTCCCAGCGGTCAATGGACCTTTCGCTCTCTTCTTGACGACTCATCGGATCATAGCCGAAATTCTCGCCCGAGATCTGGCGAAGCAGGTCTCTCACCTGGGCTTTTAAGAAAGCCGGTCCGGGGTCTTTGAGAAGCTGAATCAGGCGGTGGATACCCTCTTTGTGTCCTAGCTGGAGCAGCGAGGAAGATGCATAGTAACGCATCCAGAGATCTTCGGTATTATCGCAGACAATTGTCAAAATGGGGATGGCTTCAGAAAATCCAAGCTCTCCCAGGCGCTGCACGACTCGCTGATCGAGTTCAATTTGACCGTCTTTCAAGCCTTGTTTCAAGACCTCTTGATTCTCGTTTAGTAGTGCAAGAGCATTTTGTGAGGGTCTATCTTCCCTCTTCAAATCTTCCAATGCTTGCAGTACTCTCGCCAGGCTGGTCTCTTCAGTAGTCTCAAGGTGCGACACCGGGGGACGGACCTGCGTGGCGAGCACCAGGAACACCAAAACAATAAGAGTGCCTACGCCAACCCGAGCCAGCGCCCTACCTTTTCGCTCTGTCCGGACGATGTATTGCACGATCGCGGCGAGAATCAAGAAAGCGCCAAAGCTGCAGACGATGGCAGGCCCGCTTGGAAAGTCGAATTGATAGGAGAGCAGAAGACCCATTGAGCTCACCACCGTTCCCGAGATCCAGCCGATCATCAATCTGGTGCCGATTCTGTTGGAATAAAGCACACCAATGACAGAAGGGATGATGAGAAAAGAAAACACCAGCAGCACTCCGGCAATGGCCACCGAAGAGGTGATGACAAACCCGAATGATATGTAAAACAGGAAATCCCACCAGCGTACTGCCAGACCTCGACGTTCAGCTTGTCCCGGCTGCATGGAAATCAGCATGAACTTGTTGCGAAAAACGAGATGCAAAACAGCCACAACAGAGAAGATCAGTAAGGTCTTCCAGATGGTGGGCCAGCTCACCCAGAGGATGGCTCCTGTCAGCATCTGTTCAACGTGTTCAGCCCCCTGAGGAGCACGATCAGCGATTAGTATGGCGGCCGAGGATGAGACGACGAAAACGATTCCAATGAGAGCCTCTTGCGGCACCCGCTGGTCCTTGAGACGACTGATAGAAAAGATGGCCGCGCCGAAAAAGGTAAAGCCGAGTGAGTAAAAGTAACCGGTCTGAGAGGCAGGATCAAAACCCAGCAGAAAAGCAAAGGTCGACCCCAGCGCAGCAATCTGAGCCAGTGCCAGATCCACGAAGATGACCCCCCTGGAGACGACGTGAAGCCCTAAGTAAGTGAGGATCCCGCTAAAGATAAGGCAGGCCACAAAAGGGGGAAGCATGATTTGGATTAATTGTTCCATCTTTGCAGCTTCTACGGTGGCAGAGCTATGGTTTCACGCACTCTACTTACAATCCGAGAACACGGACTTCAGTGTCCGAATCCAGATGTCGAACAAGTCAAAATAGGTGCGGACTTCCTCTGTCCCGCCCACCGAAAGTGGCACGATGAGTGCTTTAGCCCCGGTTTTCTCTTCAATCATTCGAGGAGCTTTCTCATCAAAGTAGTTGGCCGTAAAAATGGCTTTGATACCGACAGTCTGAATTTCCTCGATGAGCTCAACCACATGGCGTGCACTTGGAGGAATCCCGGGCTTGTATTCCACATAGTCGGCGATCTGAAGGCCAAAACGATCGGTGAAGTAGATCCAATTCTTGTGATAGGCAATGATCTGCTTGTTTCTTAGGCACTCCACTTCCTTGAGCCAGCCCCCCAAATAGCTTCTCAGAGACTTGCCACCGAATTGATTCTTATCCAGGAACTCATCCAGTTGTTTGTTTTGCGTGAGCCGCGCCAATTGGTCACCACCTACCAGCTTGACCAGGTCAGCGCCATAGAGCCGCCGGTAGATCTCTGACTTGAAGGCCTGGAAGTTGTTGTCGTAATAGGAGCTGTTCCGTGGGTCGACTTTCTTTAGGCCAATCAGTATGTTTTCAGCGACTTGAATGCCCTTGAGCGGGTCGGTATGGATGTGTGGATTGCCGTAGACGTGGATGTCGCCGGCGGCTCTGTTGGGATTTCGAGGTACCTGTGAAAAAGCCATCCCTCGGGAGACACTCACGTAACCTGGCTCTGCTTCCCGTATCTTACGGTTGCGGGACTTGTCGATCAAAGTGGGAACCCAAAGTTCCAAGTCCATTCCGGTCGTAAGAAACAGATCTGCCCTGGACATTTCCCGAGCAAAGCTTGGTTTGGCTTTCACAAAGTGTGCATCCTGGTAGCCCTTGGCGATGCTCATAACCTCAACCTTATCTCCCCCCACATATTCGGCGATCGAGGCGTAGTCCGGCAGACTGGAGACAATTTTCAATCGATCGTTGGCAGCAGAGAGTGGAGGAAGTAAGGTCAGTGCCAACAAGAATTTGTAAATGTTTCGAGTCATTTTATTTTCCTCTCAGTAGGCCTCATGCTTGTGCGGACCGAGAGACCAGGTAAATTGAAGGAAGAATCGATTCTCATCCTCTTCGAAATTTGGATTTAGAAAGTCGTACTGGGCGCGCAGCCGCACCCACTCACTTTGCCAGAAGGTCACATACGGGGAAAGAGCCCACTGGTTCTGGTCTTGATCCTCGAGCGTTTGACCAAATTGATAGCGGAAGCCGCCATACCAGCGCCGGCTGAGCTGATATTCACCATAGGCGTACATTCCGAAAACGTCGCCTCCTGGCCAGCGGTCGCGAGCGTTGTAGAAGAGCTCGGTGCGCAGCTCCAGAGAACGGTAAAGTGCACGCTGCAGCGGCTCCCAGCGGTAAGAGAGATCCAGCCCCAGAACCGTCGAGCGATTTTGCTCGTCAATGTCCCAATGGGAAGTGGCTGCGGAAAGACCCCACTCAAAATAGGCGTTTTCCGTGACATCGTAGTAGTTCGATAGCCGTCCAATGTAGAGCGGGTCACCGAAACCTTTCCCCGAAAAAGCGAGATCGTTGGAATTGTTGATGACTTCAAAAGAGATCTCGTTGGTATGGGCCCAGGGAAGGCGTGGAGGCAACCAGGTGAGGGACAAGCCTTCTCCGATCAGTCCTTCCTCTCCGAAGAGGGTTTGGGTGGGAAGATCGCGGTCCGCCCAGGGAAGGGCATGCTTGTGAAAGCGATTCAGCTTGCCGAAATTGGTGTGAAACCGACCGACTTTTAACCCCAGGCTTCCAGGCAGCGATTCCCAGGTGAGATAACCTTCTTCCAGGTCAAACTCTCCCTCTTCAAAGGTGACAAAAAACTTGGCCATGCTGTAGGGATCAAGCGGATGCTGAATGGCCATCTCAAAACCATCAAAGTTCAAACGGTTGAATTCTTCATCCCCGGACCGATCGCTGATGCGCAAGGTGTTGTCTCCCGTGACGCTGACCTCTGGATTGAGAGCCTGAAGCGTTCTTTGGCCACCCGTAAAGGTCACGTCTTTGGCAGCAGCTCGCGTTTCGGTGGTCGGCTGCGGAGTGACGGCCGAGAGCTGAACAATTTGGCGCTCCAGCTCAGAGATTCTCTTTTCGTACTCTGCTTTCATCTGTTCTAACTGACTCTTCAGTTCTTGCAAGGTTGTACTTAACTCCTCGGCCGTGGGCTCGGAGCGTGTTTGGGCAATTGCAATGGTTGTTACAAAAAGAAAGGAACAACCCAAAAAGGCGAGAGGCCTTAACATAGTCACCTCCTTACGGAAAGGATTTTCTTGGATGATCTTGTGGCGAGGTCAGGCGGGAGGTGAGCGGTTGTTGATGCCTCTCAGGTGCTCGGAAAGAGTAAAGGAAAACGTTGGGATCTCACATCTACGATTTTTTTCGAGGTCCAGCTGTAAAAAATCGTGCAGGGCAGGGCTGACGGAGATATTAGGATGGGAAGCCAGACAGCTATGACAATCGTGGGTGAGGTCGGTGAAGGAAAGTGGACTGTAAGAGTTGCCTTGAGCTGTGGTCAGAGGATGCCGTGTGGCTTCGGAAAGATCAAGGAAAAGCTGAAGTTCAGCGGCCGCCGATAGGTAAATGGAGAGCAGCGCTATGAGGAAGACAAGTCCAATTTGACCCAAGCTCTTCTTATCCATCGAGTAGATACGCTACATTATCGACAATTGGTGAGCCGGTCGTCAAATTCCGGCTTAGGAGTCTAACCCTACAGCACCACCGTTTCTTCGATCAGATCACCTTCCTGGAAGCGAGCCAGGCGCACGGGATGCAGATCCAACGGTTCCGTCTTTCCTTCCAGGATCAAATCGGCCAGCATCATTCCGGCAGCCGGGGAGTGCATCATTCCGTGGCCGCTGAACCCGTTAGCCAGAAAGAATCCTGTCAGCTCGGGTGCCTCTCCCAGGATACAGTGGTGATCCGGTGTAACCTCGTAAAGGCCGGCCCAGGACCTTCGAGGGTTAATTCGAGCCTGTTCCAACAGCGGCACGCGGGCTAATGCTTTCTGCGTGACGATATCGATGAAAGTGGAGTCGAATGTCAGGTTGAAACCGGGCGGTTCACTCGGATCGGACCAACCCATTAAGACTTTTCCCGATTCCTTGCGCATCAGGAATCCACTGTCTGCGTCAATGGTCATCGGAATCTTCTCGGGAATGGCAGGGAAGTCCTCGGTCATGACCAGCATCCGGCGAACAGGTTGGACAGGGACGTCAACGCCTGCCATCTTCCCAATAGTTGAAGCGTAGGGTCCTGCGGCGTTGACGACACGCGGAGCGTGAATTTCTTCCCCAGGGATTGCGACTCCCTTGATCTGTCCGGACGCAGTCAGGATTTCTACCACCGGTTGACCCACCTCAATTTGGGCCCCTAGATCACGGGCTTTTCGTCCGAAACCTTCAGCAATACTGTACGAGTCCGCATAACCGTCCGCAGGGCAAAAGGTTCCTCCTCGCAGATCTTCGACTTTAACGAAGGGTGCGATTTGAAGGATCTCCTCCGGAGTGACCCACTCAACTGGAACTCCTTGGACTTTTTGAAGTTGTAGGTTTCTTCTTAATCCTTGCTCTCCCTTTTCGGTGGCTGTCAGGAAGAGGTATCCGTACTGCCGAAAGCTAATGTCGGTGTCAAATTCCTCCGTGAAA
>JALLOM010000023.1 GCA_027717865.1 Acidobacteria bacterium AH-259-O06
TACGCTCCAGCGGTTGTTTTTGTAAAGGTTTATAAACGTAAGAACGTACCCATCACGATGGAGCAGGCTCGTGTGCCCATGGGCGCTCATAAGAAGGTTCACATTCGGCAGATCTCGAGAATGGAAGAGGTGAGCCAAATGTGGGGAAAAGTCCATGGCCGCAAGCCTGATGAAGACGATATAGAAGCCATGTTTCAAGACTTCGTGCCCCTACAACTGGCTTGTCTAGCCGACTACGCTGATCTGATTCCGGGTACTCTCGAGGCCGTAGCGGCTTTCCGTAAGCGTGACCTAAAAATTGGCTCAACTACGGGATACACCGGTGAAATGATGAAACTGCTCGTGGAGGAAGCCAAAAAACGTGGCTATGAACCTGATGCCACGGTATGCGCAACCGATGTGCCGGCCGGCCGGCCCCACCCCTGGATGTGTCTGAAGAACGCCTTTGACTTGCAGATTTATCCAATGGAAGCCTTTGTTAAAGTAGGTGATACCTTGCCGGATATTTGGGAAGGACTCAATGCTGGAATGTGGACGATCGGATTGGCGAAAACCGGCAACGAGATGGGGCTGACGGAGGAGGAGATCGACACCCTGGATCCGGAGGTGCGCGAGATGAAAATGGCCAGGGCCTACCAACGGATGAGTCAAGCCGGCGCCCACTATGTCGTGGACGGAATTTGGGATGTCGACCCCCTGTTGGAGAAGATCAACGCCCGCCTGGCCCGCGGCGAACACCCGTAGGGAGGGGGGTCTGACCCTGAAAATGCAAATTTTCAGGGTCAGACCCCCCTCACGGTGCAGACTCCAGGTAGATTGGGTTTGAGATCGCCAACTCGCCGTCTCGCCGCACTTGGGCGCGGACAAAGTTGTACAGGAAGCCGTTTGGATCGGGGTGCACAGTGTAATTCAGTTCATGAACGAACTCGGATTGCGTTACCGGCAGTGTTTTGAAGACATCCCCCCTGTCAATTAACTCCAAGACCCCTTCCGCGCCGTCCACCACCCGGATCTGCATTGAAACCTGTGCCTTTCGCCCGCGAGAAAATCGGAGCGTGTCGCCTTCGCGCCCATCCTCAAATTTGTCGTCCAGATTGCGATCAACCCGTAGGAAGATTCGAGGAGCTGCAGGAGAGGAGAGCACAACCACTCGTCCTTGTCGGATCCCATCCAGGATAGCCTCGGGGCTCCTTTCACCCCCTGTCCAGACCAGGTTCACCGGCCGCACCACCGAATTTCTCTGGGGAGAAATGGGGCGCTTCTTAAAAACATCCCAGGAGTGATAGTCGCTACCACCCACCGCGGTGATTTTGATGCTCTCCTTCAGGCGCCGCTGCCAGAAAGAGATGTGAGAGCATGGGCCGTTGTATACTTCGACAGCGTCCGCCCGGAAGGTATTTTCTGGCCACCGATGATTAGGCGATTCCGGGTGATTGATGATAGCTATGCCCCCGCGTCGTTGTACCTCGGAGATCACACTGGGGTACGCATATGGCTCTGTGGGCTGCCGTTCGCTGGGGTCAGGGGGCAGCAAGATGTCGCGGGGACTCTGGGGATGATAACGGACCAGATTCATATGCCCGTCCTTGGAGGTCCATTCCATCCCCAATACAAGAATCAGATCCTTGGTCTGAGAAAAGACCGGATCGAAGCCAATCCCCACACTATGGTGATCTGTGAAGACCAACCCCTTTACACCAGCCGAGCGCGCCTGGGCCGCGATGTCGTGAAACCCCTCGACACTGTACGAAATGGGCGGGTTGGGGTTAAAGGGGCTATGGTGGTATCCAGGATTGTCCATAGTATGGAGGTGTAAAGACACCAGTATCCAGTTTTTGTCGATGTCTACTTGTTCTTCAGCAGAGGTCACTTGAATTGAAAGGAACAATGACGCCAGGCAAACCGTTGTCAGTGAAAATAGTTCTTTTCTCATGCGGAGCCTCTTGAGGGCTGCAAGCCCAAACCCGGCCAGCGTTCCACCACCACCTTTTTTTCTGTGTAGAACTCGATGGCATCTCGGCCCTGAGGGTGCAAGTCACCGAAGAAGCTTTCCCTAAAGCCCGAAAAGGGAAAAAAGGCCATGGGTGCAGCCACTCCGACATTGATGCCAAGGTTGCCCACCTGAGCTTCGTAGCGGAACTTGCGTGCCGCCGCTCCACTACTGGTGAACAGGCAGGCCATGTTGCCATAGGCAGCACTGTTGACCCGCTGGATGGCTTCATCGACAGTTGAGAGGTGCGTTAAACTGAGAACCGGTCCAAAAATTTCGGTTTGGGCGACCTCACTGCAAGGATCTACATTGTTCAGAATTGTCGGGCGAACGAAGTTGCCACGTTCGCAACCGTGGATGGAAGGATTACGGCCGTCAACCAGCAACTGTGCGCCTTCACTCACTCCTTTGTGGATCAGCCCCTGAACGCGTTCCTTACTCTGCGCAGTGATGACGGGACCCATTTCTACCTCTGGATCCAACCCATAGCCCACCTTTCTAGATGTTGCAGCCTCGACAATCTGCTCTTTGAAGGTATTTGTGGCCTCTCCCACTGTCATGACAACCGATGTGGCGAGACACCTTTGTCCGGCACAGCCGAAGGCAGAGTCCGCCACGCTTCTTGTGGTCATTTCCATATCCGCATCTGGAAGTACGATGATTGGGTTTTTGGCTCCACCCCCGCACTGTACGCGCTTGCCGTGGGCGGTGGCTTGGCTGTAGATATACTTTGCCACCGCCGAAGAACCAACAAAGGAGACAGCGCGTATCAGCGGGTGCTGGAGGATTGCGTCCACAGTGTGTTTGCTTCCATTGATCAAGTTGACCACCCCGGGCGGGAGTCCAAGCTGGTCGATAAGATCGAAAACGACTTTCATACTTATAGGCACCTTCTCGGAAGGCTTGCAGATGAAGGTGTTTCCACAGGCGATGGCATAGGGGAGAAACCACAAGGGGATCATGGCAGGGAAATTGAAAGGCGTAATGGCTGCAACCACGCCCACGGGTTGTCGGATCATGAATTCATCGATACCAGGGGCGATGTGCTCAAGGTTGTAGCCCATCATTAGAGATGGGATTCCGGCGGCGACCTCGACGTTTTCAATTCCGCGCCGTAGTTCTCCTTTTGACTCCGACAATGTCTTTCCACACTCCTGCGTAATGGTGCGAGCGATCTCATCAAAGTTGTCTTCAAGGAGCCCTTTCAGCCTAAAAAGGTGCTGTATTCGTTCTGTGGGTGGCGTTCGCCGCCACTCCTCAAATGCCAGGCTTGCTGCTTGCGCTGCGGCGTCAACTTCCTCGCGAGTCGAGAGAGGAACGCGACTCAAGGTCTCGGCAGTGGCGGGATTGTGGACATCCAAAAATTCAGTGGTCTTGGCCGAACACCATTCACCGGCAACGTAATTCGGGAGTACTGCCTGCTGCACAAGGACCTCCTTTCAAATTGGGGGGGGTCAAGTATGCCCCCCCCCAATTCAGGAACCGGCATCCGTGTTGCGAACCGCCTTTAAATAGTCTCGTACTGCCGGGCTCAAGAGCGATTCCAGACCAATGGCAATGTATCGTGCGCCTCGCTCACGCCACAGGCGAGCACCTTCGGCGTCTTTCACCATGATACCCAGCGCAGCGTCCGACCCCTTCACGATCTCCGCAATACGCAGAAAGGTTGCCTGAACCGTCGGATGTCCTGTCTCTCCCGGAAAACCCAGTGAGTGAGATAGGTCGGTTGGTCCAATGAAAGCGACGTCCACACCTTGTACTTCAACAATCTCCGGGAGCCGCTCGACCGCTTCGGTCGTCTCGATGTGTACCACAACCAGCGTCTCTGCATTGGCTTGCTCGATATACTCTCCAAACGGGATTGTCTGACCGTAGTCCGAGGCGCGTACACCGGCAAGCCCACGATTGCCCCGCGGATAATACTTTACAGAGCGCACAGCTCTTTCTGCGTCGTCACCGGAATTCACCAATGGGACATGCAGCCCCTGAACTCCGGTGTCCATGAAGCGGAGAATCACGGGTGGTTGATTGGTAGGCACACGGACGATGGGCGTCACCTGGCGCAGCTCGGCCGCGCTGGCCATATGTAAGATGTGGTGTGGTTCGAGTGGGCCATGTTCTCCATCGAAGAGAATAAAATCCCAGTCCTGAAAGCCCAGTACTTCTACCAGACTTGCATCGGGGTATCGAACAAAACATCCAAAGACTGTCTCACCGGACTTCAGTTTCGCCTTCGTCTTATTTGGTTGCACACTTCACCTCCATGGAAACCCTCCGATTTTAGCGCAGTTGAGCGCACCTGTCTCTACTACATCCTGAGAACCTGAGAACGGGGGTCAGACCTTGGGGGAATTAGACTGACACCCTTCCCTACACCCTTCCCTGGTCTGACCCCCGGAAATTCCCGCTGTGACCCCCGTCATTTCCTTGCATTGTGAAAGCAGCTGCCGTAGCATCGTTATAACAAATGCTGAAAGATAGCTACGGGCGCCAGATTAAAGACCTCAGGATTTCCGTCACGGATCGCTGCAATTTCAGGTGTTTCTACTGTAAATCTGCCACGCTCTTAAGTTACAAGAATCGTGAGGAAATTCTAACTTATGAGGAGATCGAGCGCCTGGCTCGTTTGTTTTTGAACCTGGGCATTCGAAAGATCCGGATCACGGGTGGAGAGCCACTGCTGCGGCGAGGAGTCGAGCAGCTGATCGCCCGCATTGCTTGTTTGGCTGATGTTCAAGATCTGGCGCTGACGACCAACGGATTTAACCTGTATCAAAAGGCACAAATACTGCGAGAGGCAGGTCTGCATCGAGTCACCATCTCATTGGATTCTATGAAAAAAGAACGGTTCGAGGCGATCACGCGCAGTAAGGATTTCGACAAGGTGTTGAAAAGCGTTGAAGCGGCAAAGCAGTGGGATCTGGAGCCCATTAAGATCAATTGTGTGGTGGTACGGGGGATCAATGACGACGAAATCTTGGATTTTGCCGAATTTGCCCGCAGCTGGGACCTGACTGTGCGCTTTATCGAGTTTATGCCCATCGACGAGGATGAAGATTGGAGTCAAGATCGGGTGGTTACCGGAGCTGAGATCTTGGAAATCTTGCAGACCCGCTATCAGATGGTGCCGCGAGGTTTAGTGGAGCCCAGTGCCACCGCCCGCAATTTCGATTTCGCAGACGGCCGGGGACGCATTGGACTGATCATGCCTGTTTCACAACCTTTCTGTGGACAGTGCAGTCGCATTCGGCTCACCGCAGACGGCAAGATCAGAACTTGTTTGTTTTCACTCATAGAGCACGATATTAAATCCCTACTGCGAGAAGGAGCAGACGACTCGGTTTTGACCGAGTTCATCCAGGACACCGTCGTCAAGAAGGAAGCCGGACACCGCATCAACGAACCTGACTTTGTGCCTCCCCCCCGCACAATGTCCTATATCGGAGGATAAAATAAAAAAGGGGTCAGACCTTGAGTTTTGAGTTTTTGGATCCAAAAACTCAAAACTCAAGGTCTGACCCCTTTTTTAAACGTGGAAGGATTCACCACACCCGCAAGTGCCGGTGACATTGGGATTGTTGAACCTGAAGCCAGCCCCCTGAATGCTTTCAACGTAGTCAATTTCGGTTCCATCCAGGTAGAGCACACTCTGCTCATCAATGAAGACTTTAAAGCCGTCGACTTCCAGAACCTGATCGCTCTCGCGGCTTCCGCGTTCTAAATTCATCGCATACTGAAAACCAGAGCATCCCCCGCCCGTCACCGCCACTCGAATGCCGACGTAGCTTTCCGACTGCACAGCGATTATTTCCTTGACCTTATTAGTCGCTTTCTCCGTCAGTGTAATCATTATCTTCGAACTCCTTCCGAACCTTATTCTATTGTAAGAATATGACGCGCAGAGTTCAAGTGGTATCAAAAAAACCGGCGAATCACACAGGTCACTCCACATTTGACATTCGTCATTCGTCACTTCTTCTGACTTATTGCTCCCGCTGCGTGCTCGAGAGTTCGTCGAGAGCCTCGCCTAGCTTTCGTTGTTCCTCGCCGTAAGCAGCCCAGTTGCCTTGTTGGAGATATTCCCGGCTGTTTTTGAAATACTCTATGGCCTTCTGGAGCAAATCCTGGCCGCTTGGGCCCTCGGTGACTTTGGTGGGTGCGGCTAGTGCGGTTTCGGGAGGTCTTCTCCTCGGAGTTTCACCAATCACGGCCTGGAGCGCTTCCTGCAGGGTCTCTCCCATGCCAACCCGATTGTCGTAAACCATGATGATACGCGTCAGTTCCGGGATCTCACTTTTCTCAGCCTGCAAATAGAGAGGCTCGACATACAGGAGTGAGTTTTCTATAGGGATAACGAGCAGGTTCCCCCGAATGACTTGAGAGCCTTTCTGGCTCCACAGCGTAATGAGCTGGGAAATATTTGGATCCTGGTCGATCCGGGCTTCGATCTGCATGGGGCCGTAAGTGAGCTCCCGCTTTGGGAACTGGTAGAGCACCAGCTTGCCGTAATGTTCGCCATCGGAGCGTCCGGCCATCCAGGCGATCATGTTGTTCTTATTCTTGGGAGTGAAGGGAATGAGCAGGATAAACTCTTCTTGCGTTGATCCAGGCAAGCTCATGATGACGTAATAGCTTTCCATCAGCTGCTCGTTACCCCGGTAAATTTCAGTCGGAATCTCCCAGAGATCTTCCTGGTTGTAATACACAGTTGGATTGCGCATATGGTAGGTTTGGTAAATGTGACTCTGAATGGCAAACAGGTCTTCCGGATAGCGCACGTGACGTCTCAGTTCCTCAGGCATCTCATCGATTGATTGGAACATATTGGGAAAGATGCGGGCGTAAACCTGGATCAACGGGTCCGCCGGGTCGGCGATGTAAAAAGTGACGTCTCCCAGGTAGCTATCCACCACCACCTTCACTGAGTTCCGGATATAGTTCAAGCGATTCTGATACGGTTCTGAGTAGGGATAACGCTCCGTGGTAGTGTAGGCATCTTGAATCCACAATAGCCTGCCCTCGTGGATGACAATGTAAGGGTCACGATCGTAGAAGAAGAAGGGGGCGATTTTACGAATTCGATCCGGGACTAGTCGATGCAGTAATACCCGGCTTTCGCTCGTGAGATTTCCGGTAAAAAGAATTTTGTAGCTTCGGAGTTCCCAGGCAAAGAGGAGTTTTCTGAAAAAGGAAGCGATGGATAAGCCGCGATCATCCTGGTAGGTGGTAAATGCGTTCTGATCTCCCATTGGGTAGTCAAACTCCTCCATCTTGGTCTTGATAAATACTGGGGAATCGGTTTTCTCTCCAAAATAGATTTCAGGACGGGTGACTTGAAGATCCACGCGAGAGCGGGGAGGAATATCTTTGATGAAAAACTCGGGCAAACCCTCCCGTGTCACCTCATTGACGGGACTCGCACAGAGTCCGTACCCGTGCGTGTATTGGAAATACTGGTTGATCCACGTTTGGGCTTGTTCGGACATCTTGCTGAAGTCCAGTTCCCGAGCCGAGAGCACCACCTGTCGATAATTGCCGTCGATAACATAGCGGTCCAGATCAACATCTTGAAACTCGTAGTAAGAACGAATTGATTGGAGTTGGCCGTAGGCGTCCATAAGCGGCCGCCAGTCCCAGAGACGGATGTTGCGAATCGTTCCTGCATTTTTCTCGAGGTCCTCCAGGGTAAGCCCTCCGGTGACTGTAAAATTGTGCACGTCAATTTTGTCAAGGTTATAAGCCTGCAAAGTCATCCGAATATTGTGTTCGATATAAGGCTGTTCTCTCTGAAGTTCGTTGGGTTCGACGATAAAGGTCTGAATGAGCGACGGATAGACATTGATCAGGAGATAGGCGGCTGCGAAACCCAGACCGGTCATGGCTGCCAAACGAAGTGTCTTGGCCAGCGTTGAGAGGAAAAAGAGGACCGCTGTGACGGTCGAGAGTATAACCAAAATCCAGTAGCTTGGCAGCCAGGCATTGATGTCCGCATAACCGGCCCCGAATGTGACACCCTGCTCACTGTAAAGAAGGTCAAATCGTTTCAACCAGAACCGAAAGGCGATGAGAAGAAACCCAATTCCCACCAGGAACGACAGATGCAGTCGAGCCGGGAAGCTAAGTCTCAGTTTCCCCAGGTAGCCGAGATGGCCATGTACGACGTAAGAGGCTGCACTCAAAAGGAGCGAAAGAACGATCAATACCAGGGCGAAGTTAGTGCTGAAACTGAGGACCGGTAGGGAAAAGAAGTAAAACGCGATGTCCTTCTCAAAGATCGGGTCTGTCAAACCTGTCATTCCTCCATGCAGGTACTGCAGAAAGGTCATCCACTGCGGTTGTACCCCCAGGCCAATTACAGTTGAGAGAACGAGGATGGCGACCCAGGAGAGATAATATGAGCCCTTTTTAGCGATTTCGATAAGATCTTCGCGAAGAAAGTAAGTTCCGCCGGGACGCCTGGAGGCGAGCCACAGATTCAGTCCCAGTAACGCGAAGGACAGCAAAAAACCAATCAGCCAGGCTGAGAATTTGGCTGAAAGTGTGGTCACGAAGACTTCCAGATAACCAACCGAATCAAACCACAGGTAATCAACGTAGAGGCTAATACCTCCAGCCAAAACAAACCAGATGAGTAGGGCCAGGAGAAGAACAGCAGTGGATCGAATGTTCATTGTTTTCGTGACTTCGTGTTTTCGTGACTTCGTACTTTCGGCCCTTCATGCTTTCATAATTTTCGATCATACGAAAGCACGAACTCAATATGTTTTCACGGACGAGGCCTTGAATGTCAAGTAAACTTTCGAACCTTTATCCAACTGCATATCCCTCAAGCTTTGAGGGGTGATAAAGACTTTGAAGACCAAGCCCGCATTGATCTCCACTTGAACGATCGAACCCCGAAGAGTAACGTTTTCAATCTTTCCTCGAAATTTATTCAGGGCTGAAGAGCGGATCGGTTCAAGCGACAATGTAATATCCTGTGGCTGAACAAGAGCATAACCCGGGCCCTCGTGATCCGCCAGTACATGCAGAGTTGCTGAGTCTGTTCTAAACAGAGCTGAAAAGTAGCCCTCTTCCCATTGCGTCTTGGCTTCCAGGTCGTCAGGGGTGTGAGGGAAATCAGACGTTGATTCAAAGCGGCCGGCGAAAAGGTTCTCAGCGCCCAGAAACCGGGCAATCTCAGGAGTTGCGGGTCTGAAGAACACTTCCTGGGGTGTTCCGGTCTGGACCAACTTTCCCTCCATTAGAATTCCAAGTCGATGACCGAGGTATAACCCCTCTTCGAAGTTGTGAGTCACCGCTAAACTGGTGATTTGAAGTTGGCTGTGGACACGACGAAATGCCTCGATCACAGTTTTTCGATTCTCGGGATCGATCGAGCTGAAGGGTTCGTCCAGAAGCAGGATTCGAGGCCGCACCATTAAGGCGCGAGCCAGGGCTACTAGTTGGCGCTCGCCACCACTGAGGACTTCTCCCCTTTTTGAGAGCACCTGCTGAAGTCCGAGGAGCTCCACAAGCTGATCGAAAAAAATCGAATCGTTGGCTCCATACTGTATGTTCTCCCGGATATCGAGGTGAGGGAACAGGTGTGCCTCTTGGAACAGGATCGAGATTTGGCGTTGATCGGGTGGAAGACTACTCACATCACAGCCGTTGACCAGAATTCTTCCCTGATCGGGCTGGTCGAAACCTGCCAGAAGTTCCAGGAAGCTGGATTTGCCCGCGCCGGTAGGACCCAGCAGGACAAATGTCTCGCCTTTGTCAACCACCAACTTTGGAATCTCAAGTACAAAGTGACCCAGGGACCTTTTCAGGTCTTCAATGGCCAACAACAGGGATGTTCCTCTCCTGAAAGGTTCTCATTAAGAAAAACAGGATGACACTTAACCATATTAATATCACGGCGACCGGAAGAGAATAGCTCAGCCCGAAGGAAGCGAAACGGTCATAAATCAGCACGGACGCGACCTTCGGATTGTAGACCAGGATAACGATCGAGCCAAATTCGCTGATGCTTCGAGCCCACATCATAATTGATCCCGTCAGCAGGTTTTGACGGCTCAAGGGAAGCGCGACCCTGAAGAAAGTGGCGACCGGTCCTCTTCCCAGCGATCGTGAAGTCCACTCCATCTCACGAGGCACAGCACGGAAACCTTCCTGTGCAGCGTTCACCAGAAGCGACACGCTTACGAAAAACATGGCGATGACAATGCCTTTCCAGTTGCCGATCGGAGAAAGATCCTGACCCCAATTGGCAAACACCAACAGCAGGGCAATCCCGGCTACTGGGTGGGGAATCACGATGGGAACATCGATAATTCCCTGTACCAGATGCTTGCCCCGAAAATCACTTCGGGCCAGCAGGTAGGCCAGAGGAGTTCCCAACAGGAGTCCCGTCAAGGTCGCAACAAAGCCACAAAAGAAGGTCAGACCCAGGGAGTCTAAAACCTCCCGGTCCTGCAATGTCTCCCACAGCGTGCTGGGCGGGGAGCCAAACATCAGATAGACAACCGGAACCAGCACAACGAGCAAACAAATACTGGAGAGCGCCGTCAGAGCGGCGTTCCAAAGGGTGAGTTGTTTCATGGTGTCGACTCCTGGTGCACTTCGGCGATGGGGACGTTCAAATAACCCAATTCGCGGTGCAGTCCCTGCACTTCCGGACTCAACAAAAAATCCAGCAGGCGTTGAGCCCACGGGCTGGAACGGTTTGTTAGGGCGACTCCGTAGCGGATAGGTGCTCCTGTGACCTCGAATGTCGATCCGGGTTTGCCGCCCGCTATATTGAGGAACACGCGGGAATAAAGATCTGCATAGGTGTCCTCCACCAATGAAACCTGGGCGGGGAAAACAACGAACTGCAGATTGTTCTGTAAAGCGGTTGATTTGTATAAAAAGGCAAAATCCAGGGTCCCAGTCTGGAGAAGAGCTACGAGCTCCGAGGATTTGGGCCGGATCCACCGTGTCTGCAAGCCATTTAAGAGTCGCCGATATAGACCGGGACGGTTGTAATAGATTTCGGCGAGTTTCCAGGTCAGATGGGCATAGTAGCCCGCCGGGTCCCGGTCCGGATCGGAAATTCCATAGGAATACTCAGAGGATGAAATTTTTTCGTACCAATTTTCTGCCCAGTCCGAGAGATCCTGCACTATCTCCCTTTTTGCGGTCGCTAAGACTAGTTGGTTACCCAGAAAGACATAGCTAAGGGTCACGTGAGGTCTCAGGAAGCGTTCGATGAGCCGATAATCGGCCACGGCGATCATGTCACAGGATTTGTTAAGTTCGGTGATCTTTCGAATGGCATCAAGACTACCGGATGATTCAGATTGGATGATCACCTGGGGATGATTCTGCTGGAAGCGCTCAGCCACCTCTTTGATGAGCTGGGATAGACTTCCGGCATGAAACACAACAATGGTTTCTCGTTGTGGGCTGCAGGCTGGCGTTAGAATTAGGGCGAGAAGCAATACTATCTTCGTGGCTTCGTGTTTTCGTGCTGTCGTACTGTCGTGCTGTTGTGCTGTCGTGCTGTCGTGCTGTCGTGCTGGTGCAGCGCCAGACCACCGCGGGACCACAGCACCATAGCACGACGGCACCACGGCACCACGGCACCACGGCACCATAGCACCACAGCACCACGGCACCAGAGCACGAAAGCACGAAGTCACGAAGTCAGGAAAGCACGAACGGGCCACCTGACTATTTAAGTGGATTTCTCAGTCCTTTGTAAATAGACTGAGCAACTGACAGCCAGCTGACAGCTGACAACTGACAGTTCACAACTCACGGTTTAGAACTCAGAACTCAGAACTGATAAAAATAACTCACAACTGAGAACTCACAACAAACATCTGAGGGGGAGCAAACAAGTGAAACACGGAATTTGTACTTTCGTTTTTTTCGCGCTCATCACTGGGATGCTCGCGCAAGAGATTCCTTTCTTGACGGAAGAGGAATATACCTGGTTGGTGAATGAGATCTCGGGAGATGCAGCCTACGAGCATATTCGTTACTTTACGCAGTTTCATCGTCCACGTGGAGGAGCCCCCGGCCTTATGGAGGTGGCGAAGTATGTGGAGCAGAAAGCACACCAGTTTGGTCTGGAGGAGGTCAAGCTCATTCGGCAGAAAGCCACCAGCACTCCGTGGTGGAACAAGTATGGAGAGTTATGGTTGGTAAAACCCTTCTCTCAGCTCATTGCCTCCACTCTTCAGACTCCCGTCCACTTGGCAGACTACTCCCGCAGTACTCACCTGGAGGCGGAAATTGTCTTTGTGGGTCGAGGAACTCAGGAGAAGGATTATCAAGATAAACAAGTCAAAGAGAAAATTGTTCTAGCCTATGGCTCCCCGTCCGGAGTGATGAAAGAAGCGGTCTGGAAGCGTGGGGCAAGAGGCATTTTGAGCTATCCGGATCCCAGCGCACCGGAGACGCGTTCTCTAGTTCGGGCGGATCAAATTCTTACTCATCCGGATCAGATCCTGTGGCTGAGGGTCCCGGTGAAGAGTAAAGAGGGGCAGGAGGGAACATTTGCCTTCAGCTTGTCTGCAAGGCAAGGGAAAGAGCTGTGCGACCTTTTGAAAAGGGAAGGCAGCCTGACGGTGAAAGTGGATATCGAATCTGAATTCGGCGAAGAAAACTGGCAAGTGCTGGTCGAAGCTTTTATTCGAGGGACCGACGTTGACGACCAGGATATTGTTCTTACCGGTCACCTGCAGGAAGAAAAGTTTTCTGCCAACGACGATGCCAGCGGCTGCGCCAATGTTCTAGAAATTGCTCGAGCTATGAAAAAGCTGATCGATCAGGGAAAGTTGAAGAGACCCCGGCGCAATATTCGTTTCTGGTGGGTCACTGAGATCAGCAGCCAGCGGCAGTATTTTGCGGATCACCCGGAGGCTCACCGCTCGATGCTCGCCAACATCAATCAAGATATGGTCGGTGCCGATCAATCGCAGGACATTTTGCGCGCCCAGAACATGACGCGAGTTCCCTTTTCCCGCTTCCATTTCTTGAATGACGTGGCCGAGTCTTGGATGGAATTTACCATGGAAAGCAATAAGGGCAATTTGGCCATTCAGCAGGCTGGTTCAATCCCCGGAGGTTCGTCTTACCCTCGCCCCATTCTTTCACGACTGGGGAGCCGCCATCGGTTTAATGCCGACATTATCCCATTCCACAATAGCACCGATCACATGACCTTCAACGAGGCGCCCATTGGAGTCGCGGCCATCAGCTTCACCAATTGGCCCGATCACTACATCCACACCACTGATGATGATCTCTGGAACATTGATCGGACACAGCTGCAGCGTAACGCCTTCACGGTTGCCGCCATTGCCTACACTCTGGCGCAGGCCGACGGCCACAGCTTTGATTCAATCGCTTCCGAGGTTCTGGGTCGGGCCATTAAGAGAATGGGGGAGGATTTTCGTTTGGCGCTCGAATGGCAGGAAGAAAACGAGGACAATTTTCACATGGCGCTTCACCAGATTAAGGAAGCCTACGCCAGGGAAAAGGGTGCCCTGGATTCGCTTGAGGCGATCTCCGAGACTCCGAAGAATCAGTCTCGTTTAGAATTGCTTTTCAATCAGTTGAAGGTCGCCCATGAGGCGCTTGGAAATTTCCTGACGGAGAATTTTCGGCTGCTCTATGACAAAGAACCTCCGGTTGAGAAACTCTCAGAGGTTGAGCAAGAACTCCAACACCTGGTTCCCAGACTGGCAGCTGGGCCGGCCGAATTTTTGGATGGGCGCGGAAAAATACGCGCGGTGCCCAAGCTTCACGGCTTGATGGCTTTCGAGATCCTTAACTTTGTTGACGGGAAGCGCTCCGGATTGGACATCTATCGAGCGGTTTCAGCTGAGGCTCGAAGGGCAGGGAAGCACTACTATGGAGAGGTGAATCCCACGATGGTGCGCAAGTATTTGCAGAATGTGAAGGAAGTGGGTTTGATCAGCTTTTGATCACAGTCATGCAACGGTGGATGGAATTGGCACTGGAGGAGGCTGAGAAAGCGGCTCAAGAGGGCGAAGTCCCTATTGGGGCAGTGGCCGTCTTGAAAGATAAGCTGGCGGCGAGAGATCACAACCGCAGCATACAGCTTCACGACCCGACGGCGCATGCTGAGTTACTCGTTTTGCGGGAAGTGGGCCGCCGTTTGACAAACTATCGTCTGAAGGATGTGGAAATCTACGTCACCGTTGAGCCCTGTGCCATGTGCGCTGGAGCCCTTCTTTGGGCTCGCGTCAGACGGCTTGTTTTTGGAGCCAGAGATGAGAAGACAGGTGCTGTTTTTTCCAAAGTCTCCCTGCTGACTCCAGGTCTCTTCAACCACAGCGTAGACGTCGTGGAGGGAATTCTGGCGGAACCAGCCCGTCAGATGCTTCAGGAATTCTTTGCGCACCGGCGGTGAGCAGTGCCTCTCGCTACTTCTCAGCCCGGCTCTCCTGGTACTCCTCGAACCGCTTTTTCACTTTGTCATTGGCCGGGTAGACGTCGTAGATCGATTCGCCTTCCAGCAGTAATTTGCGCTGAAAATTCTCCAGTTCGTCTTTCTTGAGCGCCTTGTCGACGACCTTGTCGACGATGGAGGCTGGGATGACCAGGATGCCGTGCCGGTCGCCCAGAAGGATGTCGCCCGGGAGCACGGTGACGCTTCCGATACGGACCGGAACCTGATAATCGACGCTCATCATGATAGGACTGACAGCCGCCGCCTGGCCCCGGCGCATATAAACCTGAATGTGCATCCCCTCCAGCTCCGGTACGTCACGCATTGCACCATCAATAACCAGGCCGGTGCCGCCGCGATATAAAAATCGCGTCGTGGTGACGTCGCCTGAGACTGCCGCACGAGTCTCACCGCCTGCGTCAAAAACCAGCACGTCTCCGGGCTCGGTCTCCTCGGCCGAAACATAGTTGAGCTGCTTTTGCTTCGAGTAAATAACTTGGCGAAGGTCGGGACGATTGGGTAGATAGCGGATGGTGCGGGCGCGTCCGATCATGCGCCGGTTGGTGTGTAGCGGCGTCAGTTGGCTGATGAAGTTCTGGTCAAATCCCTCCGCGCGCATTTGCGCCCAGACCGATTCCAAGCTGACTCGAGAAAGCTTCTCAAACAGCAGCTTGTCCGCGGCGCTGAGGCGCTCCATGATGTACTCTGGAATCTCAAACTCCGGAGTGGAGATCTTCAAATTGCTCGTCTGCGCCTGGCCGGTTAGCGCCAAGGCAAACAGAGCAATAGTAAATCGGATAGTCTTCATTGTTCCCTCCTGTCAAAAAGCGGAATTAATAATTAACAGAAAATCATAGGAAATTGCTTTTCGGATCGATTGTATCCTGGAGGAGAAAAGAGGACCAACAAGAGACACTGCTTTACTACCGCGATGCCTGGTTAAAACACGGCCTCACATGAGCGGCACTCAGTCCTTGCCAAGGAGCCGGTTAGCGACTTGAAAGAATGTCTTCTGAAGTGTGGATGGATGAAACTCAAACGGGATCTTGGCTCGGCTCAGGTCATTGCCAATGACGCTGAGATTCTGGCTATCGCCTGTTATGCGCATGAAAAGATTTGTCTGATCCGGTGCTCGGCAGCCACGAATCAGTCCATCATGAACATCATTCAAAATAACCAAAGGAAACCCGTCTGGCAGAGTTTGGCCATGAAAACGTTCTAGAGCCAGGCCGCGAACATCCTTGCAAATGAGCGCCGGACGCGCATCGGATTGTGACCATCGAACATCAACATTGCCGAAAGTGAGCCCATCGACATGGCGGCATTAGCCAAATCTTGGCACAGCCTTGCACGTCCCAAGATGTGAATTCAAAGTGACCCCGATTTGCCGTATGGTGTCAACTCTTCCCGACGCCAAGTAGATGCAATTCATTATAGATCATATACTTACTGTGATGGTGTAGTGATACAAAGCCTACGTCATCGACACGACCAAGTTCCGCCACTGGGATCAGTGGAGCGTCCGGCCGTCGCGACTCAGGTCAAAGCTTAGGTTGGTGCAGTGACGTTGCTCACCTTCAGCGGCGCGCCAGGGAATGTATCGATCCAAGGAAGTCACGGTGGTGCGCCCGCTGCATGCCGTTCTTAGGCCGTTCGAGACTTTCTTTGACTTCGTTTCGTCTGTTTCTTAACAATCCGTGCAAGTGCTCGGAGAGCCTCATTGACGGAGGTCGAGTCAGGGAATACCTCGGCTACATCTGGCTCGAGGAGAACAACATTTGTACCTTTCTGATACTCGTTGAAGAATTTGCCTCGTACACCTCCGGTGAAATCATATTCGGGGCGCATTTCGTCGTCGTATTTAGGACTGGGCTTTCGACTCATATTGGTTCCTCTCATTACGTGTAGCGCGACGGGCGCTGATGATTCTAATTATACCCTCTCGATAGGTGTGGGACACGATGATCAGGTGCCGCTCCGCAGAAATGCCCGTCGTAATGTAGCGCCTTTCATCAAGAGAGTGGTCGGGATAATCGATGGTCAGTGCGAGTGGATCGCCAAACACCGTGGAGGCCTCGGCGAAGGATACTTTATGCTTGGCGAAGTTCCCACCGGCTTTCTTGGTATCCCACTCGAATTGCACGTCTCAGTCTAACATGTGCAAGCCCCACGGTACCTCCCTCCTCCTCCGAGTTGACAAGCGTTTCCTCTCATGGTAACAGTAATCCATGGGGAAGATCCGCCGGCGTGGCTACATCTTCGTCACCTGGAAGGGCGACCATCCCCCTCGACACGTCTACCGGGACGGGAAGCTCGTCGTGAAATGGGACTTGGACAACAAGAAGCCCATGAAAGGCAGGGTGTCACGAAAGGTTCTTAATCTCATCGAGGAACTCGAATCTGAAGGTCTATTATGAAAATGCGATCCGTCACCCACAACAACCGAAAAAGGGCGTTTGAGGTCAAGACCTCAAACAAGAGCTTCATATTTCCGTACGCCAAGGTGGATCCGCAGCCGACGAGTGATGATCCCATCGTCCAGATTTTCGTGGATAAGGAGCTCGGCTGGGAAGGTTTCACCTTTGTTCTTGAGTCAGGCCAGGAGGGGACGGTTCATATCGAACAGGTTCTCGAATACAACCAGGATCCCGGTTACTTGCGGGATCTCCTGCTTTACAGGCTAACGATCGAGGCTCAGAAACAGGTTGACGCAAGCCCGCTGTCCAAGCGGGAGATCATACGGCGGCTCGGTACTTCTGCGGCCCAGTTCTACCGGCTTCTGGATCAGACGAACTACCGCAAATCTGTTGACCAGCTTTTGTCTTTGCTTCACGTTCTTGACTGCGATGTCGACCTCGTAGTACGAGCCAAAAGTGCTTGATTGGACGAAACTAGAGGAAGGCATGCAGATTCAGACTATGGTTGAGGCCAATCCGGACGGTCACGAGGTTGAATACACCTACTTCGACCCGGATCCCGACCTTCTCGAAGAACTCCTGCGTGACTTGTTCGAAAACCATTGGGACCAGTTTTTCTTCGGCCCTTGCATTCAGGGCTCTGTGTTCGAATTACAGGCTAGCGTGGCTAGCGGCCCGAAGCCACACATTGGGTTACATGACGGTCGACTTTGGGGATTGGCACTTTCACCTGTGCATTGGACCTCACAGGGGAACGCGGAAGAATCCAACGCCTCCTGAAATTGCCCGCCTCAGGCCGCGAAGGGAGTTGACCCGTGGATTCGTCTTATCGTCTGAGAGCAGTAACTCGAATGATTTGCAAAAAGCTGTTTGAACGCAGCCTATTAGGACTGTTTTTTCTCGTCCTTGCCGTTTCGGTAGCGCTGGCGGCAGACAAATCTCACGTTATCCTGATTTCCATCGATGGGTTTGCCGCCTACCATTTGGAAAATGAAGAGCTTGAGCTGCCCAACATCCGGGCATTGGCTCTTCGAGGGGTTTGGGCGGAAAGTGGTGAAACTGTGTTCCCGAGTGTTACTCACCCCTCCCACGCGACGATAATCACCGGTGTTTCGCCTCGAGTTCATGGGGTCATTAGGAATCGCGTGAGGAATCGGGAGACGGGCGAGTCTTTCCACATCTCTGAAAAATCGCGCGCCGAATTGATCGAAGGTTCAACCCTTTTTGATGCTGCCAAAAAGAAGGGTCTTACGACCACCGCCATGTTCTGGCCGGAAACAAAGGGCGATTCCTCGCTCGACTTCAATATCATTCATGAGCACCGGCCGCCGAGGTATGAAAAAGGGCAGTTGGACCCATCGATCGCGAAGCCTGAGTTCCTCGAAGAACTCCGAGCCGCAGGTATCCCGATTGACCTGTACTTCGAGTGGTATTCTGATTTCGCTCTAAAAGGGGCACGGGATATCATCCTGGCGCAGGCAACTGGCTATGTCATCCGTACGCACAAACCGGAGTTAGTAGCCACACTGATTTCCGTCACGGATTCCAGGCAACACAGGTATGGTCCCGACCATTATTTGTCGAAGGCAGCTTTGACTACAGCGGATCACTGCGTCGGCATCCTTCGGCAAGCGGTCAGGGATGCGGGCATCGAGGATGAAACAACCTTTATCATAACAGCCGATCATGGATTTCACAGCGTGAAGTACGATGTAAATTTGCACCCCCTGCTTTCCGACGTTGCTCTCGCAGAGAAAGTCACTTTACACGAAGACGGTTGGACAATGTTTGTGGAGCTCACGGAAAGTTTCGATCCTGCACAGGACGCACCTTCGCTGGAGAGGTTTTTGCAAAAGGCGGTACAGCTAGAAGGGGTCTCCAAGATCGTGAGACCCGAGCAATTTCATGAGTTGGGCACTCGACGATACGAAGAGGATCCACACGTCCCCGGACACTACATGGTGATCGCCGACATCGATACGCATCTTGTGTCGGATGCTTCGAACCCATCTACCAAGCGGTATCGCAAAAAAGAAATATCCCACGGCCACGGCTACCTCCCAAGCCACCCACGGATGTACCCGGTTTTCGTGATTTCTGGACACCGAATCAAGCGCGGAGAACGAATTGGGCATATCCGAAACCACGACATCGCTCCCACCATTGCACATCTTCTTGATCTCGAAATGAAGGACGTCGAAGGGCGGGTTCTAAAAGAGGTGCTGGCGGAATAAAACGTGGAGGGTAGAATTAGATCACTAGGAGGTGTTGGTGAATGAAAGGTCAACCACTGTCACGACGGGGATTTCTGTCGAGTACCCT
>JALLOM010000230.1 GCA_027717865.1 Acidobacteria bacterium AH-259-O06
ACCTCGAAGTTCACTAAACGACCCCATGTCTTTGGAAAACTTTGTCCTGACAGCGGGTCAATAAGCGATACTCAAAGAAGAATCACCAAGCCTCTTGACGCACCGCTTCCTTTGGTGTCCAGGACGCATGGAATTGACCAATGGAAGACCCTCGTATCTGATAAAATATAGTAGCAAAAACGTGATGCCCGGCTAAGCTTCCAGGGCTGAAAAGCAGTGATCCCTACTGATCCTGCCTGCCGGGTTACTTCAAATTTGGTGGTCCTGGTGGAGGCGATGTCTGATTCGATCTTCGAAAAATTTGAAGCAGTTTTTCTAGAGCTTTTGCCCAAAGAAATCAACCTCCCCTATACGCGCGAATCCTGGAAGAAGGAGAAGCAGAGGTGGGAAAAGGAACGAGACAAACTGATTCAAGAAGAGGGGCGCAAGGACTTGAGTGGAAAAGAGTTTCCACAAGGAAGCTCCTATGAAGAGTTTGTCGATTTTTACTACTACAAAAGAGACAAGCTATGTAAAGTCGTTCAATTTTATTGGGACAAAGGCGACCCTGATGAAAAGGAACTGATTGAACAGCTCAAGGTCCACAAAGTAATTCCAAAACATGTGGGGAAATTAGCACATTATTGGGGATCTGACTGGGAAGAGAAGTTGCTAAAGGCTACCGTTGCCTGTTTCTATCCCGTGATGACCAAATTGAGGATCGAAACTCACACGGAAGAGCAGATGCCGCCATCTGAAGAGGTGGGGGCTAGACAGACTGCCCCACAAATCGGAGAAAAACACAAATATACGGAGAAAAATCTCGTGCCAATCTGCATTGTGGTTGCCTGCGACCGTGACGGGATCAGGGGTCGCCGTCTTGCACACAAACTGGAAAAAGGGGCAAAGACGTACTACAAGAATTACTGCCGATCTAACCATAAGAATCCAGTTCGATGGCACCGCAACGACCCTGGAGGCTTTGAGAGTCACCTATCAAGGCTGAGGAAGAAAGCAGAGAATGCCAAATATAAGGTCGGTGGTCATTTAATGTGCGATTCGATCCGGGAGAGCTACCACATCAATTTTTGATCGACTTCTTAGCCCAGAAAATCACTCACCACATCACGGAAAACGTCACTCACCATCACTCAAGCATTCAAAACCCATAAAAATATTTCCACTTATCCTGCTGCTACTCCGTGCACCATATGGTCAGCCCGGCCCCGGGGCAATCCACGCTGGACTGATCTCGGGCTCGCCGGGGCGCCGCTACGTCTTGACGTGAAGGTGTAAGGCGCCACTTTATTTGGAACCCTTTCCATCAGACTATTTGAGCATGTGAGCAACCGCTGGATGGTCCTTGGGCTCATGCCAAAGGATTCATGCAAAGCCTAGAGACGCAATAACACCAATAGGCTAATGTGTTCTAACTTTGCGTTGATCACTTGAGGGCTTCGAGTCCAGATGTATCCGTCAGCGATTTGGAAATCAGTTGGACCGTCTCGACTTTGCCCGGGAACGACATAGAATCGTCGGGCACTCCGGCAACCGATCTGAAGGCCGATCTGATTCCTGCGTTGCCAACCACGGCCACGACGTAAGCGCTGTCCGCCACACCAATCAGGTGATAAACGGAAGGGTAGCTCTTCGGATAGATTTTTCCCTGATTGCGCTCAAAATCGCGAGGCTTGAAGGCAATATCCAATCCAGAGACCTTCGGCACGAAGCCGATTCCATAGGCCGATTCCAGGGAGTTCGGGTTGATCTTCTCGTCGAGATCAATTTCGATTACCTTGAGTATTCCCTTCAAAAAGTAAAGGGATGCTTTGTCCACACCTTCAACCTTAAATTCGAGCTTCTCGTATCGGGTCTTCTTGCCGATCCAATCACCAACTTCCGTTTTGAGCTTCTGATTCTCCTTTACTCTATAAGGCTTTCCTAGAACACTAGTTGTATCCTTGATTGTGAATTGATCGAGTATCAGTCCACGCCAAGAGTTGGGGGATTGGGCAAAGAGGATCGCTCCACATGTAAGCAAAACGGTGATTGTAAAGATACGCTTCATCATACACCTAGCCTCCCAATAGCTCTAAGACAGATACTACTTATTATACTCAATTCACGCTGCTCAATAATTCTTATCGTCTCTGGCCTCCGTCTGTCAATACAGACAATCTGTATTGCATCGGAGATCAGCATGCAGAATATCCCTATCCTGTTGGGCGAAAGAGTGCGATAACTGCGCAAAGAAATGGGTTGGTCCCAGGAAAAGTTGGGAGAGAGAGCAAACCTACATCCCACCTACGTTGGTGGTATTGAACGTGGAGAACGGAATGTTTCCCTTGACAACTTGAGCAAACTTGCTTCCGCTTTCAGACTATCTCTTGCCGAATTATTGCGGCTCCCGAATGGAAAACCTTCGGAAAGACATTCGATGGAATCGTCAATTATGATGCTTCTTCGCAAACAGGATAGGCGTACCTTAGAGTTCATCCTGAAACTCATCAAGGTCTTCGATGAATGGGTTACGAGTGAAAAGGGACAGCAAGGTAAAAACTAAAGTAAGTTACTTGTCGGGTGGCAGCATCAACGTCGTCCTCAACTGGTTTGAACTCCAGCGGCTGGTGCCGACGGGGGAGTGACTTGATTGGCTAGCGCTGGGGTCCGCCAATAGGTGAAGATAAGGTGGAAATGCCCTCAGAATTGGCCCATGCGGCCTCGAGAATGCCTGTCAGGCGGTTTTCTCGCTGTTCTAGACCACATTTTTTGTGGGCCTTTCTATTTAGAAAAGTCCTGCGTGTCTTTTTCCGGCCGGAAAGAATCTGATCGGGGACAAATCGCCGAAAAAAGGCGGCGCTTTCTCAGCGACAAGCTATGGAACCTGAGCCAGTCGGCGGCGCTGGCGGGATGGCTGCATGACGGAGCATGATGTTCACCCTTGCCGATTCCCAATTGCCTTCCGCCCCTTGAAAGCTTAGCATTGAGTTTTGTGAGCAAAGTTTTCGTCAGTTATCGACATGTGAGTCCGGACCAGGACCTAGCACGCGAGCTATCCGAGTTCCTCGGGGAGCGGAATCTGGAAGTTTTCCTCGATAGCAAGATTGAAATTGGGTTCCGGTGGGTCGACGAAATAGAACGGCAAATAAAGTCTTCTCAGTTCTTTGTCGTTATGCTATCTAAAAGACTCGATCTGTAGCGACATGGTTCGCAAGGAGATACAGCTTGCTCATAGTCTGGAGAAGACTGAGAAACTCAGGATATTCCCTATACGCGTTGCATTCCACGGGGAATTACCCTACGATCTCGCCTCCTATCTGGACCTCATTCAGTACGCCGTCTGGGAACCGGAGACACCTTTCCGCAAGATTTGCGAACAGATTCTGGGGACAATTCAAAGAGGGATCCCCCTGCCCCGAGCGCCCAGACAACCGGACGAAGAGCCCTCCGAGCCCGCTCTCAGACTTCTAACCGAGACAGCGTCGGTGTCGCTCGAGAGTGACTCGCGTCCAGTATGCTTGACTAAGTGAGGCGAAATGTCAGATCTGTCCATCTATCACTTGGGCCGCCAGGCCGCCGATTTCACCCCCCCTTATCGAGACCAGGACAAGGTCTACGGGGGACTGAGGCTCGACGGTAATACTGTTGACAAAGCACATATCGAGCACTGTACCTTCTCAAACGTGAGCTTTAAGGACGTAACTGTAAACAGCGGACATTTCGTCGACTCTGTGTTCATTGGGTGTTATTTCCGCCGGACCCAACTGGTCAACTCACACTTCGTTGGCTGTCGCTTTTTTGAATGCAGGTTTGCGCGCGTGTCCATACAAGCGTGCAGCTTCCGATTCTCGTCATTCCGAGACTGCCAGATTCCTTTCGACGAACTCTTCCATAGCCTACCGTCCGAACCGAATATTCGCGAGGAGCTAACGCGAAATCTATCGCTCGCGTCCTCTAAGCTCGGGTTATCGAGCGAAGCGCGGAAGTATCGGATGGCGGAGATCAAGGCTCGAGAGGAGCATTTGTCAGCCGCGTTTCTGGGCAAATCGCAATGGTACTTGGATCACTTTGATGCGGTACGGCGTGTGCGTGCGTTCGGACAATGGCTATTGAGCCTGTTGAATCGTTGGCTATGGGGATATGGCGAAAAGTGGTCGGTTTTGATTCGAAACCTACTGCTAATTTCGCTCGTTCTTTTCCCTGGCCTTTTCTACGTGTTCCGGAATCAATTGCGACACGTAACGGACCGAGACACGACGTTTTTGGACACAATCTACTTTAGCTTGGAGAATGTTACCCCCGGCGGGATCGTATCCGGCGTCATTGCTGAAGGCAACACCGTCCGGTTTCTGGCAGCCCTGGAGTCGATTCTCGGTGTCATAGCGCTGGCGCTGTTTGCGTCCTACATATTTCGTTGGAGTTTGCACCGGTGACGTCGGATACTGGTTTCGCAGTGTGGTTGTACGGCTCGCATGCGCGTGGGGACAACGACGTCGTCAGCGACGTGGATATCTTTCTGGCTGGGCCTGGCGACCTACCGCTTCAAGACGTTCACGCAGCCATTCCCGAACGGTATCAACAGGCATCGGTAACTCGGTACTGCTGGCAAGAGATTCGGGACATGTCAGCGTATGGCTCGCTGTTTCTTCAACATCTTCGACTTGAGGGGTACCCTCTTTATGAAAGCCCGGGCTGCGAAGGCAGGGTCGCCAATATTCTCCAGGGGCTCGGCTCTTACACATTGGCTTTGAGAGATGTGACGGGATTCCAGACGGTCCTCGGTGACGTCCAAGAGTCAATCGACTCCGGCGGGCCAGAGATCTTTGAACTGTCGGTTCTCGCGACCCTTATAAGACATTGTTCTATCCTCGGGTGCTGGCTGCTTGGCCAGCCATCCTTCGGTCGCTTGCTTCCGGTTAGTAGATTTGTCTCCGAGACTCGCCTGGGAACCGACATCTCGGACGAGTTTTCCGCACTCTATTTGTTTCGAATGTATGCTGATGGACACATCGATGCGAACGACCTGCCAGAGCAAGCCAATGTGCGCCAGTGGCTTGCCAGGTCAAGTGCCGTTGTCGCGAAGGTTGAGGAGTTGATCCATGGACAGTCTGATGCGATGTCTCAAGGATATTGAGAAAATCCGACGAGTGGTCAGCGGAGCTGACGTTGCCTATGTTGCGCGATCGCGTATCTCGCGTCTTATTTTGAACGTTTCAAGAATGGCTGCTCAGCGGGTAGGAGCGCCCGTACCGCAAAGGCTGGCTGTCCGTGATCTTCCAGCAGAGGGCGATTCATCTTCGGAGACCGTGCACGATGCATGCATGCGGCTGCTCGATGTATCTAAGTCGATTACGCAGCCGAGTGAACCACTAGACGATCGTTGGCGGCATGGGTGGGCTGCTCTCATGAAAGAGCTGGACAATCTGGAGAGACAGCTGCAGACCCTAGGGGGAGCAAAGCTAACACTCACTGCAACGGACGAGCGGCGATAAGCGTTTCGGAAATATCTAGTCTGACGGCAAGCGCCGCTCGCCGCTGAGCTTTTCGTTGGACAGCAGCAAAGAGTCGGAAATGGGCGACCATACAGAGTTGGTAA
>JALLOM010000231.1 GCA_027717865.1 Acidobacteria bacterium AH-259-O06
CATGTACCGCGTTCGCAATCGTCTCCGGGAGTGCCTGGAGGCAAAGGGGGTGAAGGGGTAACCATTATGTTGAGCTGTAGGGAAGTCACCCGCAAGATCGCTAGCGACGAGCTTGCAGACGCCAACTGGAGCCAGAGGATCGCCCTCCGGCTCCATCTGCTCATGTGCCGCCACTGCCGGCGCTACGCGGCGCAGCTGCGCGCCATTGGAGCGGCGGCACGGAATCTCCTGAGACAGAGCTCTGAAGATTTGGATACACTCAAGCGACTGGAAGGCCAAATCCTGGAGAACTCTCTGGGCGGGCCGGCGGAGCGCAAGCGGGACCAGCGAGAGGAAGGCTGACACTGTCGATCCGAAGTGAGTGAGTTCGCAACTAGTCCGCATTTCCCACACCAGGTCGTCACGAAGCGGCGGAAGGCGCCGGCCTGACAGGGGCGAGCCGCCGGCTCGCCCCTACGGTACGCTGAGGAGGCCGACCGAGCGGAAGTCAGGCCGGATCATTGCGTCGATGCAGTAGAGCGGGTGTGAGAAATGCGGGTCTGCAGGTCAAGACCGATCTGGCCCCTTTCCTCGCTCTTTCACAACCTCCGCGATCCTGATAAGCTTCACTCGCCGGGAATAGCCCAGCGCATTTGTTTGGTTTTCTTCCATTTCTTGGTGAGGGGAGGTGTCTGTGGTTATATCTGCTCGAGCCACCACTGCAAAATTGGATCAGTTATGCATCAACACGATCAGGACCTTGTCCATGGACGCCGTCCAGAAAGCGAACTCCGGTCATCCGGGGACTCCGATGGCACTGGCACCCGTGGCTTATGTCTTGTGGGATCGCTATTTACGTCACCATCCGCAGAATCCCGGGTGGCCCAACCGCGATCGTTTCGTGCTCTCGGTAGGCCACGCCTCGATGCTTCTGTACAGCCTGTTGCATCTGACGGGTTACGATCTGCCACTGGAAGATATTAAAAACTTTCGCCAGTGGGGCAGCCTGTGCCCGGGACACCCCGAGTATGGACTCACGGCGGGTGTGGAGACGACGACCGGTCCGCTGGGCCAGGGTGTAGCTACCAGCGTTGGCATGGCCACAGCCGAGCGATGGCTGGGTGCTTATTTCAATCGTCCCGGACATGAGATCGTGGACTATTGCACCTATGCCATCTGCGGCGATGGCTGCATGATGGAGGGGCTCTCTTATGAAGCAGCCTCACTCGCGGGTCATCTGGGACTACACAAACTCATCTGGATTTACGATAACAACCGTATCACCATCGAAGGCAACACGGCCCTGGCATTCAGTGACGATGTAGCCGCTCGCTTCATGGCCTGCAGCTGGAACGTCCAGCGAGTGGGTGATGCCAACGATCTGGAGATGTTGCGCCGCGCTGTTGAGATCGCCCACAAGGAAACTGAGCGTCCCTCCCTGATTATCGTGGACAGTCATATTGCCTACGGCGCGCCCACCAAGCAGGATACCTCTGGGGCCCACGGCGCACCACTGGGCCAGGAAGAGATCCGATTAACCAAAGAGCGTTACGGTTGGCCGGCGGAGGCACAGTTTCTGGTCCCGGAAAAAGTGGCCAATCATATGCGCCGGGCGATTGAACGCGGCAGCCGATGGGAAATGAAATGGAATGAGCAGTTCGAAGCCTATGCCAAGACCTATCCGGATTTGGCTGCCGAATGGCAGGTGATGCAAAGCGGCCAATTGCCCGAAGGCTGGGAGAGTGAAATCCCAGAGTTCTCTGCCGATCCAAAAGGCTTGGCTGGTCGTGTGGCCAGCAGTAAAGTGCTTGGTGCCGTGGCCCAAAAAGTGCCCTGGCTGATAGGAGGCTCAGCTGATCTCACCCCTTCCACGAAGACCCGTCTGGAAGAGGGAGGCGATTTTCTCAAGGGCGAGTACGAGGGACGCAATTTGCACTTTGGCGTTCGCGAGCATGCCATGGGAGCCATTCTAAACGGCATGGCCCTGTGCAAGCTTCGTCCTTTCGGTTCGCAGTTTCTCATCTTTTCCGATTACGAGCGACCGGCCATTCGGCTGTCGGCCCTCATGGGCTTGCCGGTCATCCACATTTTCACACATGACAGCATTGGCGTTGGCGAGGATGGTCCGACGCATCAGCCCATCGAGCATTTGATCTCGTTGAGGGCCATTCCGGAGTTGGTCGTGGTTCGTCCGGCAGACGCTAACGAGGTAGGCGAGGCATGGCGAGTCATTTTGGCGCTGAAGGATCACCCGGCTGCACTCATTTTGAGCCGACAGCCGCTGCCAACCCTGGATCGCTCGAAGTACGCTCCGGCCTCAGGTCTTGGCAAAGGCGGCTACATCCTGGCCGACAGTGACAGCACACCGGAGCTTATCTTGATATCGTCGGGCTCGGAGCTGCAGTGGTGCATTGATGCCTACGAACAATTGACGGCCGAAGGAGTGAAGGTCCGTGTGGTCAGTATGCCCTCCTATGAGCTGTTTGAGCGGCAGCCGCGAGCTTATCGCGAGGAAGTGCTCCCTCCATCGGTTCGCAAGCGGCTGGCGATAGAGGCCGGTTCCTCCCTGGGGTGGCGTCGCTACGTTGGAATTGATGGGGCGATCATTGCCCGTCGACATTTCGGTGCATCAGCCCCACTCAAAGACCTTCTCAAACAGTTCGGGTTTACCACCGAGAATGTGGTGGCTACAGCCAGGACAATACTGGCGGGGGAACGCTGCTGTCCGCCGGGAAAAGACTGAATTGTGGAGGGTAGAGTTATGGCTTCAAATCCACTGATCGAGTTACAGAAGCTTGGTCAAAGTATTTGGTATGACAATATCCGTCGTTCCCTAATTTTAACGGGCGACCTCCAGGCAAGAATTGAAGGAGATGGCCTACGGGGTGTGACCTCCAATCCGGCAATCTTTGAGAAAGCCATGGGGGGGAGTACGGACTACAATGAATCTCTAAAGGAGCTGGCCAAGCAAGGGAGAAGCGTCGAAGAGATCTACGAGATCTTGGCAGTTGAAGATATTCAGATGGCAGCCGACCTCCTGAAACCTGTTTACGAGAAGACCAACGGGCAAGATGGTTACGTCAGCCTGGAAGTCTCGCCATTACTGGCTCATGACACGGAAGGCACCATTGGCGAAGCCAAGCGGCTGTGGGAGCGACTGGACCGTCAAAACGTCATGATTAAAGTTCCAGCGACACCCGAAGGCTTTCGGGCAATTGAGCAACTCACGGCTGCCGGCATCAATATCAACGTCACCCTGATCTTCTCTCGGAAAGCTCACGAGAAAGTTGCCGAGGCATTTATTTCCGGACTGGAGAAACGAGCAGCCCAGGGGAAGCCGATTGGTCATGTGGCTTCGGTGGCCAGCTTTTTCGTAAGTCGCATTGACACAGCCGTTGACAAAGCATTGGACTTTCGGATGCGCCGTGCTGACAATGAACAGGAAAAGGCCAGACTGTCGACGCTGCTGGGCAAGGTGGCGATCGCCAACGCGAAGCTGGCCTACCACAAATTCAAGGAGCTTTTCGGCAGCCATCGATTTCAAGCGCTGAGGGAAAATGGAGCTCGCCCTCAGCGAGTGCTGTGGGCCTCAACGGGCACCAAGAACCCAAATTACAGCGATGTGCTGTACGTAGAATCGCTGATCGGACCGGATACAGTGAATACTGTCCCGCCAGCTACCTACACGGCCTTCCGCGATCATGGCCAGGTGAGTCTCACATTGGAAGAAGACCTCGACGGCGCAAGTCAGACTTTGGCTGATCTGGAGGAAGTGGGTATTAGCCTCGACGAGGTGACGGAGGAACTTCTTGCCGCGGGAGTGAGTGCCTTTGTTGAACCTTTTGAAAAGCTGATGAAGACCATCGATAAAAAGCGCAGCGCTGCTGTCAGCAGCATTGTTGAGCGCCAGTCCGTCTCACTCGGTAGTTACAGAACAGCGGTGCTTGAGACTATCAAGCGAATGGATAAAGAGCGATATGTCCGGCGGCTGTGGCGTAAAGACCCCACACTGTGGAAGGACGATCCGGAGCATCAGAAGATCATCCGAAATTCCCTTGGCTGGTTAACGGCGGCGGACACCGTTCTCGACAGCGCAGACGAGCTAAAAGCTTTTGCGGACCGGGTGCGCAGCGATGATTTTCAGCACGTTCTGCTGCTTGGCATGGGTGGGAGCAGCTTGTGCCCGGAGGTCCTCCGGCGAACGTTTGGGCAGATCCAGGGATATCCCACTCTTTTGGTCCTGGACAGCACCGACCCCGCAGTGGTCATGCGGATGGAGGAAGCCCTCGATATTTCCAAGACTTTGTTCATTGTAGCAAGCAAGTCCGGGACAACCACAGAGCCGTTGATGTTCTACGAGTATTTCTTTGACAAGGTTGCGCAGGTGAAACACGATCAAGCAGGTGGTAACTTCGTGGCGATCACCGATCCGGGCACGAAACTCGAGCGGATTGGGCAAGAGAAAGGCTTTCGGCGGGTCTTCCGAAATATGCCCGACATCGGCGGTCGCTACTCTGCTCTGTCTTTCTTCGGCATGGTGCCTGCCGCCTTGATGGGACTGGATGTGAAAGAGATTCTGGAAAGAAGCCTGGCTGCTTGCGAAGCATGCGAGCGCTGTGTGCCGACGGAGGACAATCCTGCAGCGCGCCTTGGGGCGATCTTGGGTGAATTGGCGAAGCAGGGCCGGGACAAGGTTACGTTTATCATACCGGCTCCGATTGATTCTCTCGGGTTGTGGATTGAACAGCTGATTGCCGAAAGTACGGGTAAAGAGGGACGGGGCATCCTGCCGGTAGCCGGGGAGCCGTTGGGTGAACCCGGTGTTTACGGAGACGATCGTCTCTTTGTGTACATTCGCACCAGCGATGTTTCAGACCAGGACACGGAAGCCAAACTGGAGGCACTGGAGAGGGCTGGACATCCGGTGGTCCGCCATGTGATGCGAGACTCCCTGAGTTTAGGACGTGAGTTCTTCTTGTGGGAATTTGCCACGGCTCTGGCTGGGGCTCTTCTGGGTATCAATGCTTTTGACCAGCCGAACGTACAAGAAAGTAAAGACAATACCAGAGACCTGCTCGAACTCTATCGTGATCAAAGCCGGTTGCCGGCGCAAGAGACCCTGGTGGAAGCGGAGAGCTGCCTTATCTATGGCGATGCAGCTACCAGGAAGGCACTCCAGCCGGAGAACCAAACGCTGGCAGCCTATATCCGAGCACACCTGGCTCGCACGAAGCAGGGCGATTACGTGGCGTTGACGGCTTACATTGCCGAGACCACCGAAAACGACCAGTTGCTGGAAAAGATCCGCGTGCAGCTCCACGACTCGCTCAAGGTGGCGACAACCCTGGGATACGGGCCTCGTTTTCTCCACTCGACCGGCCAGCTGCACAAGGGCGGGGCCGATAATGGACTCTTCATCCAGGTCACTGCCGATGATGCCGAAGATCTTCCCATCCCCGGCGAACCTCACACCTTCGGTGTGCTCAAGCAGGCTCAAGCGCTGGGAGACTTCCAGTCACTTGCCCGCCGCAATAGGAGAGTGATTCGCTTCCACCTGGGGCAAGATATCGGGGCCGGTTT
>JALLOM010000232.1 GCA_027717865.1 Acidobacteria bacterium AH-259-O06
CTTCAGATTTTTCAGACTATTCTCGCTTGAAAATCACCCAAACTCGAGCTGGACCGCCTGAACCATTTTCGATCTTGATGGGAGCAGCGATCATCCAGGCTCCACGCGCAGGAACTTGCTCCAAATTTGCTGCATTTTCAATGTGATAGGCCCCAGCACCATTGACGATATGATGGACGGGAAAATCTGTAGAAAGGCCGTAATCCACACTGAGCGTGTCCACACCAATCCCTTGAATTGCCCGTTCTTTAACAAGAAAGAGCGCTGCCTCGCTCGAAAACCCCGGGAAATGTAAACGCCCAGAGGCGTCCTGATTCTTATACCGGTCGTAGTCATTCCAATACTGTCCCCAACCAGTGAGTGCGAACACGACTGCCCCGGAGGGGATCAGTCCCTGTTGATTTTCCCAGCCTACGAGATCGTCTGGCGACAGGCGATAGTCTGGGGCCAGCTGACAGGCTTCACGGATATCAACAACCACAGCTGGTGCAACTAGATCTTCAAGCCCGATCTTGTCGATCGACACTTGTCCTGCCTCGAAGTGATTCGGTGCGTCCATGTGTGTGCCCAGGTGTTCCGGCGTAGAAAAAGCGCCCGAGTAAACCCCATCCTCTTCCAGCGTGGCGATAATTTCAAAATGGAACGGACAATAACCCTCCCCTGGCCAATATGGATTTGCCTCGCTCAAAGCATATCCGAGGTCAACAACCTCCATCTGCCCACTGCTAATCTCACCTAGAGTGGGCGGGGCCGGGGAACTTGCACACGAAAGAAGAAGACAAAGGAGAGGAAAAACTCTATAGAAAGATGTCACTATTCTACCTGAATGTAGGTCGGTCCCAAATCGGCAACATGCCCCACTTGCTGCCCCAAGAACCCCTCTGCTTCCAATTCCTCCGCTAATGTTTTCCCATCTTCCTGGTGTAGGCTAATGAGCAATCCTCCCGAAGTTTGTGGGTCTAGTAGAATCTTTTGCCGAAGAGAGGGAATGCCATTCCATGAGATGGCAGTTCCAACGTAACGACGATTGGATTCTATCCCTTCTGGAAGCATCCCCTTCCTGGCCAGCTCTTCAGTTCCCTCCATTACAGGTACTTTTTCGGCATTCAAAAAAAGTGTTTTGCCGCTTGCCTGGGCCATCTCGTAAGCATGCCCGACCAAACCATAACCGGTGATATCGGTGACAGAATGCACGCGAAATTTCCCCATCCGATCAACCGCCTCGGCATTGAGTCTGAGCATCCACCGGATCGCCCTTTTCCCGATGTCGGAAGGAGTCTTTTTAAACTTAATCCCGGTGGCGATGATCCCCGTTCCCAATGGCTTAGTGAGAAGTAAGATGTCACCTGCTTTGGCCGTGCTGTTGGTGTACATTTTCTGGGGATTGACCAGACCCGTCACGCAATAACCAAATTTGACTTGAGGATCCTGAACAGAATGACCCCCAATGACTGCGACCTGAGCTTCATTCATCTTCTCGGTGCCGCCGCATAAAATCTCGTGCAGCACTTCTTCCTCCAAGCTGTCACTTGGAAAACCGACAATGGAGAGCGCAAAGTGGGGAACTCCCCCCATGGCATAAATGTCACTCAGGGAATTGGCCGCCGCTATCTGACCGTAGGTGAAGGGGTCGTCGACCACCGGTGTAAAGAAATCGACCGTCTGGACCAACGCCCTCTCATCGTCCAGACGATACACTCCGGCATCATCGGCTTTTTCATAGCCTACCAGCACATTAGAATCCTGATAAACATTAATTCCGGCTAGAACTCTCTGCAGCACCTCCGGTGCCAGCTTTGAAGCTCAACCCGCGCAGTCGACCATTTCAGTCAACCGCTTCTTCCTTCGAAAAAGCATGATTTTGATTATACTCTACCGTCTCGTTTTCAACATGCTTGCTCGCACTTTAGGCCCGCGCATGACGCGAATGGACGCGAATTAAGCGGGCCTAAATGCTCAGCTGGTCGATTATTCAAGCTGAAAAGAGGACACACACACCTGATTCGCAGCCATTCGCGTTATTCGCGGGTTTACTTTCACAATCGTGCGATTGGTTATAATCATTTCCAATGGCTGCGACACATTACGACGTGATTGTCATCGGCGGAGGTCATGCAGGGTGTGAGGCCGCCGTCGCCTCAGCGCGAATGGGAGCCAAGACGGGACTTTTTACCATCAACTTAAACATGATTGCACAGATGTCTTGTAATCCCTCAATCGGCGGCATCGCCAAGGGGCATCTGGTCCGAGAGATTGACGCACTGGGCGGCGTCATGGCGGAGGTCACCGATCGCACCGGGATCCAGTTTCGCCTTCTGAACCGCAGCCGAGGTCCGGCCGTCCAAGCACCGCGAGCTCAGTGTGACAAGGAACTGTATCGCAAGGAGATGCAAAGACTCCTTGGGCAGCAGGAAAATCTCACGCTCGAGGAAACCGAGATAACGGCCATTGTGCGGAAAAAGAATAGGGTGGTGGCTGTCGAGACCTCGGATGGGCGCCGGATCAGCTGTGCGGCTGTTATTTTAACCACAGGAACTTTCTTAAATGGTCTTTGCCACGTGGGGGAACACAAGTTTGTGGCTGGACGCTCCGGGGAAAAAGCTTCCGTTCAACTCGCTGAATCGATTCGCAGCATCGGATTTCAAATGGGCCGGCTGAAAACAGGTACGCCACCTCGCCTCGAGCGGGAAAGTATTGACTTTTCGCATTTTGAAATTCAGCCGGGAGACGAGGACCCTACGCTCTTCTCCTTCCGCAGCAAAGGCGTTTGTCAACCCCAGGTGCACTGCTGGATTGCCTATACCAACGAGCAGGTTCACAAGGTCATTCGGGATAATCTCCATCGCAGTCCACTATACGGGGGAGAGATCGTAGGGATTGGGCCACGCTACTGCCCCTCGATCGAGGACAAAATTGTCAAATTCTCCGATCGCAGCCAACATCAACTGTTTCTTGAGCCGGAAAGCCTCAGTTCTAACACGATTTACATTAATGGTCTCTCCACAAGCATGCCTCTGGACGTGCAGCGCGCCATGCTTGATCACATCGAGGGCTTTAAGAACTCTGTGATGGTCCGGCCAGGGTACGCTGTAGAGTACGACTTTGTTCAGCCCGCCCAGCTGCACGCCAGGTTGGAAACCAAGGCGGTTGAAGGACTCTTTCTTGCGGGCCAAATTAACGGTACCACCGGCTACGAGGAGGCTGCAGCCCAAGGCATTATTGCCGGGATCAACGCCGCCCTAAAAGTTCTCGCCAAAGAACCTTTTGTCTTAAGTCGCTCAGAGTCCTATATCGGCATCCTGATTGATGATCTGGTCACGCGTGGCGTCGATGAGCCCTATCGAATGTTCACCTCGCGAGCCGAGTATCGCCTTGTGCTACGCATCGATAATGCGGATCGGCGCTTAATGCCCTACGGTGCTCACCTGGGACTAGTTCCGGCAAGCACCCACCGGCACTTTCAAAAGAAATGGGAGCGCATTGACCAAGCGATTAACTTCCTACGAGAGACTTACTTAAAGAAAGATTCAGCGTCTTTTGAGAGACTTCGAGATGCGTTCGGATTGGAGTCGGGAACTTCCCTTCAACAAATTCTCAAGCGTCCCGAGGTGCACATCAAGGATCTTTACGGCGTTCTGGAAAAAAACGGCATCACATTAAACGAAGAGGAACGCCGCGTGGTCCAGACACAAGTCAAATATGAAGGCTACATCCTTCAGCAAATGCGTGACATCGAGCGGCTGCACTCGCTGGAGCACCGCCGCATTCCTTCCAATTTTAATTACCAGCAGGTGGGCGGACTTTCCCGCGAGGTTGTGGAGCGATTGAGCAATGTGAGACCGGATAATCTTGGCCAGGCCTCCAGGATTACTGGGATCACTCCCGCCGCTATTTCTATCCTGAATATTCATCTCGAATGGCGTCAAAGACCCGGGGTGTGAAAATGAGCCTCGGCCTCACGCCCGTTGCGCAGCTTGAGAAAGCGTACGATATTAAATTAACGGCAGATCAGAAACACCGCATTCGCCTCTACCTTGATCTTCTTAAACGATGGAATCGCCGCATCAATCTGACTTCGGTGGATCGCACGGAAGAATTGCTGCGATTTCATTTTTTTGAATCCTTCTGGGCGGCGCAGCTTTTTCTGGATGAGGGGGCAGCCGTGGCCGATGTGGGCAGTGGCGCCGGTTTTCCCGGTTTAGCCATGAAACTCTATAGGCCTTCCCTCCATTTGAGCTTGCTCGAGAAGAATCACAAGAAAGTTGTCTTCCTGCAGGAAGTCAGCCGCCTTCTGGACCTGGATGTTGAGATCTTCCATGGTCGAGCGGAAAGTTTCGCGAATTGGAATGCCATCGAAGTGGCCACTTTTCGGGCACTCAAGCCTTCGCAGGAGCTTTTGCAGATTTTCTCCTCCCGTGGTGTCCGTCTACTCTACTTCCACGGGAAAGATTTAGAGGAATCAGTTAGGGGACTGCCCGTCATGACACAAGCAAAAGTGCCTCAATCGCGCAACCGGTATGTGGCGCTGTTGCAATGCTAGGGAATCCTGTCGTGTAGGGGAGTCATAGGCAATGTAGCGCCCGTCCGGTGAAAAGCTCAGCTGCACCGGATAGCGCCACTCCAGCGATTTGAGGACCCGCTCGGAGCCATCCGCTGTCGAGACCAACACGATCTGGTTGGTGCTGTCCTTTCTTTCGAAGACCGCCAGAATCTGTTTGCCGTCTGGAGACCAGGCGAACGGTTGGAGCCATGGCACTTCCTCGTTGCTGACGAGGACACGAGCTCTCGAACCATCTAGACCGACGATTCGCAGCTCCGAGCCCTCGCTGTCCCAACTTAGGTAAGCGACCTGTTGGCCATCAGGCGAGATTGCGGGATAAGCTGTGAATCCCCGGGTGCCGCGCGCAAGACGACGATTCTCTCCAATACGCAAGTCGTGCACCGCCAGGTCGTCCCTGTCTTTAAAAATCAGGTAGCGACCATCGGGAGAGACCACCAACGCAGGGCGCGTCCACGCCTGGCGGACCACCAGCCCGGATGCCTCAATGTTAGTTGGGGATTCCACAAGCGCGGCCAGCCGAGCACGGGCAGCCGCCGCCTGCTCTTGCTGGTCGGCGTAGTCGCGAAGCAGGCGCTCGTAGGCCTGTCGTGCCTCGAACTTTCCCAGCTTCTCGTAGCAGATGCCGATGTGGAGCAAGGCCCGGGCGGCGAGTGCGCGCTTGACGCCAGGGACGGCCACGATCTTTTTGTACTGCTCAATGGCGGCTTTCAGATCGCCGTCCACTAGCTCATTGTTCATGGCGGCCTTGAGAAGCACTTCCGTCGCACGGTTCTTCTGGCCTATCGCCAGCGAAGGCAGCAACAGAACGATCAAAACACAACTTGTTTGCCATTCCTTCATCATTTTTCCCTCCGGGCGACAAGGGTAGAGCGGCAATGTCTTCCTGTGATCACTGGGTTGTCATGGTTGTGTCATGTTTCAGTCAGCATTTGCCCGGCGGGCTCCTCTCGAAGCGGCCGATGGTTCACCGATGCAGTAGACTCTATCTGAGAAA
>JALLOM010000233.1 GCA_027717865.1 Acidobacteria bacterium AH-259-O06
ATAGCCAACCTTGAAAAGGCGCGGGAGGAATATGAGAAAACGAAGAGATCTCAGGAGCTGCAAATCAAAGATCTAGAGCTGCAGCTGGAAGAAGCCTGCTTTCAGCAAGAGAAATCACAGAATAAGCTAATCCAGGCCAAACAATTTGAGTCAAACATAAAGGTTCAAGAGACCGAATATGAAGCAAAGCTGGACCGAAAACGGCTAGAGATTCTGGAGAAAAAGCTGGAATCGGTGCGGCGAAAAACTGAACTGCAGCTCAGAATTCTGAAGGATACAGAAAATCTTCATGAACACCGAGTCGAGATCGGGCAGAAGGCCCTTGAAGCACTGACGATAAAAGCGCCAATTTCAGGAGTGGTCATCTGCCAGACGAACTGGAGAAATGAGAAAAAACAGGTGGGGAGTCAAGTGCACCGGCTGGAAAAAGTGATATCTCTTCCCGATTTGACCACGCTGGTGGTCAATGGTCAAGTGGCCAGCTCCATGCCGCTCGGCTCCAAGTCGGCCAGCCGGTTATGGTGAATTTAGAGGCGATTCCCGACCAAACTTTCAGTGGCAAGATTGTAGAAATCGGGACGATTTTTAGGGCCGCCTCCTACGATCGACCGGTCAAGGTTTAGACATAAAGGTTGAACTAGACCGGATAGACCTCAAGAGGATGCGACCCGGAGTGGCGGCCCGGCTCCAGGTCATCGTGGACCAATTTCAGAATGTTCTTGCGGTTCCCCTGTCTGTGATTCAGACGGAGAATCGCAAATCCTTTGTTGGGGTCAAATGGGAGGATGGTCCTCAATGAACTGCTCTAAAGTGTCCTGGGCAAGAGGGGCACCGAACTTCTCTTCGGCCCTCCGCCGGATGATATCGAGGGAGGTCAAGCCGTCGAGCTGCTGGGCGATGAAGTGCTCGACCTCCCGGAAACGAAAAAACCGGCCTAATGCAGGGTCTTTGATGACGAAGGAGATCCCTTCCGCCGTTTCCTGCTGGCTTAGGACTAAATCGGTTCGGAGCTTTAAGTGCCGCGGCAAGAGGTGTTTCAAGTTATTCTTTTAAATGGGAAAAGCCAGCGATTAAGGCACTAGCCTCCCCAGCGTGATGGATGATCTTGCGGCAGCTTCAAGGAAGATCTCCACCACCTTCTCGACATGAAACTAAGCCTCTAACGTCCCTTAGCTCTTAGCAGGTTGAGGCTGTGTCATACAACCGGTGCCAGACCCTCCGGTGTGGGTGTGTCGCACTCTACGCGTCTGTGTCCTCCGCCCCCTGGTCGCCTCCGTCGGCTGGCTCCTGGCCCTCGCCGGCTGGGCAGTCTCCTGCGAGATCGGGGCCTGCGCATAGTTGGGGAGCGATCCGCTCCTCCAGCTCCTCGATGTTCAATTTAAGCTCTTTGATCCTTTGCTCTTTCATCTTTCTGACCTCCCCCTTTAGTTAGGTTAATCTGAAAAACTTCCTGATTGTCTATTTTAACAGACTACCAGAAGTTTACAACCCCTGAATCGTATAGAAACTTATCAGTTTCTGCTCGGCAGTGGTTGGCAAATCTGCGACAGCTCTTGGCAGGTTAGTGACAGATTTTGGCTTAGGAAGAACGAATGGTCTTTTTGAATTGCCTTGGAAAGAATTCAAGTCTTGGGGAAAAGCCGCTCTGAGAGAATTGAGAAGTTTTCTGAGAAAGAAGAAGGAGGACAGGGCGCAGTGAGCGGAGCGAACGGAGCCCTGGCCTCTTTCGGCCAACAAAAATGGAGACATAAAGGTTGGCACAATCTCCTTTGCCAAAGCCAAAGAAGGAGGCCAAAAGCCCAATGTATCCCAGTTCGATAATAGGATCTGGTGCGAGAAAGTAAAGACCCTCGATCTGTTCGGTCTCCGAAGGGTGCAGTTTGCAGAAAATTACGGTATCAAACCTGCCGCATGATAAAAGCTATGGTGTCGGGTCCTCCGAAAGGCCACCAGATAAAACGCAGCACGGACGCTTTGCGTTACCACCACGACCAGAACTCGACCCTGATGTAACGGGTAAACCCCCGCGTCATGAGATCGAAAATTCGCCGTTTACCACAATAGATCTTAGCGTTCCCTGTCATCTCGGACTTGAGGAAGAGAGAGGGATTGTCAAGTTCGGTCGTGACCAAAATCGTCCTTCCTCCTCGCCCTTCATCTTCCACGCTAGCCATGGGGGCGATCGAGGTCACTTTTCCGTGAAAGCTCTGCTCCGGATAGGCCCTGGCTTTGAGGACCACCATCTGCCCCACTTTGACATCAGCGATCTCCTTCTCTGAGATGGGAATCTCCGCCCGAATGGTCTTCAGCTCATGCACCTCGGCGATGAGGTCGCCCTTCTTGACATGCTGGCCGATCTTTTCTTTCAGCTTGGGGGTTGTGATCACGCCTGAGCTGGGGCTCTCTACCTTCACCAGGTCGAGCTGTCCCTCCAGGTAGTACCGCTGGGCTTCTAAGCGGGCGATCTCTGCCTCGGTGGCTTCAATCTCTTCTGGCCGGCTTCCTGCCAACAAGACCCTAAGCCTGCTTTCTGCCTCTTCAACCTCCCTTTCCGCGGCCGCCAGCGCCTCTCTCACTTCGGCCAGGTCATCGGCTAAAACCTGCTTCAGCTCCGCTCGGGCCTCCTGGAGCTCCTTCTCTCTGACGGCCACCTGCTCTTTGGCTTTTTCCATCTCCAGCCGGGAGATGAGCTTGGCCTCAAGCAAAGCTTTGTACATCCCCAGATAGTTCCTCGCGTACTTCAGCCGCTCTTCCACCTTCTCGACGGTCGCCTCCGCCCCGGGAAGCCGCTCGACATGCATCCGCTTGGCCTCGTCGTACCGTTTCCACGCGTGTTCCTGTCTGGTCTTGGCGGTCTCAACTTCGTTCCGTGCCAGCTCGATCTCTTCGCGCCTGGGACCCATCTTAAGCATCTTGAGCTTTGCCCACTTCTCGTTGATCTCAGCCTCGATCTTTTGAAACTCAGCGCGGTAGTCCCGATCGGAGAGGCGGGCGATCAGCTCTCCCTCTTTGACCAAATCCCCCTCATCTACATAGATCTCCTCGATGATCCCTTCGACCTCCGCCCGCACATCCGCATTCTGAGTGGGAAGGACCGTGAACTCGCCTGAGACCTTCAGCTCCATCCGGCCGAGCAAGATAAGGGCCAGGACGACTGCAAGAACTGCGATCTTGGCCGGTCGTCCCTTCATCGAGGTGATCATTGTTCGCAGGGCAGGTGGCTTCGAGAACGCTTTCTTGAGTGGATTTCGAAAGATGGTCATAAGAAGCACGCTGAAGAGGAGGAATCCTAATCCCTGATAGCGCCCGATTAGGAAGCCGCCGAACTTCAAAGCGATGAAGCCCAGGAGCAAAAAGGAGTACACTCCGGCCAACAGGCCGTAAGTGAGGTAGATGCGCCGTTCACGAGGAGTCGCCTCCTGCATCCCTTGCCTAGCTCTTCCCCACAACCTTTTAATTCCACCGCCCACGTAGCTAAACGCCCGCTGTCTCAGATTCGGGACCTCCAAATAATCGCTCAAAAGGTAATAGCCGTCAAGCTTGATCAGGGGATTAAGATTGAAAAGGGTCTTGATCCCTGAGGTCGCCATCACCACCAAAGCTAAAGAACTGAGCCAGGTCTCGGGGTCGGCCACTCGCCAAGTCACGGTGGCCAAGGCCCAGAGAAAAATCTCAAAGTAGGCCCCGGCGAAGGTCACCCAGAGCCGTTTGGATCTCTCCGAAAAGAGCCAGGCGTCGCTCACGTTGCAGTAAAAGGCGGGCATAAAGAAAAGGAGCATGAAGCCCATTTCGTGGACTTCGCCACCGTAGTGCTTGCAGGTCAGGCCGTGGGCAAACTCGTGGGCCGTGGTGACGCACAGGATGGTCACCCAGGCCAAAATGAGGGCCTGGAGCCGGTACAGGCCGAGGAGATCCCGCCCGATCTCTGCCCAGTTGGAGAGAGTGATAATGAAGGCGAGAAGGATGGCGGCGGCCGAGAACGCAAGGAAAGAAGATGTGAAGAAGAAGCGGACCTTGTGGACAAGCCGGTCAAAAAGGCGATCCGGGTCGAAGGCCTTCAGTCTCAGGTAAAGGAGGTGGCCCCGAATCCTTCCGCGCCGATGGGCCGGGTACCCAAACTCAGCCCCCTCCGCTTCCAGGAGCCCAAGCCGTCGGAGCTTTTCGATGAACTGGTCTAAGGTCTCCTGGCCAAGGGGGGAACCGAATTTCTCTTCGATCCTCCGCCGGATAACATCGAAAGGCGTGGAGCCATCGAGCTGCTGGGCGATGAAGTGCTCGGGCTCCTTGAAACGAAAGAACCGCCTGGTTACAGGGTCTTTGACGACGAAGGAGGTCCCTTCCGTCGTCTCCTGCTGGCTTACGACCAGATCGCTTCGCAGCTTGAAGTGCCGGGGCATGCCTCTCCAAATGAAAAGGCCACCCGGACCCCCAGTGACCTTTACGCCTGATCTGGGTTCGAACAGCTTAACCTAGGAGACCTTGGGCTTCTAGGAGTCGCTGATCATTTACGGCAACCCGCCGTCCCCTTCGTGCGTCTCGGAACCTAGTGGGGTGTCCTCCTGGGGAATCAAGCCGGGGTGGGAGACGCTCAGGTTCAACCCTTACAGCGCCTGCTGGGGCCCCGGCCTCAGTTCACACCCCTCGGCGAATAGGACATAAATGATTAAGGAAGGCCACTAAAGATCCCGTAGCCTCCCAGCACATGTCACCTATGATGTTAGTGTGATTGTTACCCCATCTCCCGAAAGCGGACTGACATCGGTAGCACCATCAGGCAAACCCGGCCCACCGCCCTCAGAGCGAGGGAAGTCTGGTGCCACGCCAATTTCTGAAGGATTCACGAACACGGCTACCCCCGGCGCAATCCGCTCCTCCAGCTCCTCGACGTGCAATTTAAGCTCTTCCACCTTTTTTACCTTGGATTCTTTCATTTTCTACTCCTTTTTTTGTTGTGGATGAGTGGCATTCACCCATCGCCTACTACGGCAGATGGTGCCATAGCTCGGCTATAGTAGCGGTACGAAGCACATCACCAAATTAGTTAGCTGAGCTCGACTTTGACTCCGTTAGTACCTTCCGTCATGTCAGGTAAATTTCCTTCGTCCTGAGTGTCAGCGCCCAGAAGCTGAGAGACAGGCTCTTTATTTTGCCCAAGGCCACCAGATGGATCTGTCAGCGTAACGATCACCAAACCTGGAGCGATCCGCTCCTCCAGCTCCTCGACGTGCAATTTAAGCTCTTTGATCCTTTGCTCTTTCATCTTTAAATGACCTCCCCTTTGGTTAGGTTAATCTGAAAAACTTCCTGATTGTCTATGTTAACAGACTACCAGAACTTTACAACCCCTGAATCGTATAGAAACTGATCAGTTTCTGCTCGGCAGTGGTTGGCAAATTTGCGATAGCTCTTGGCAGGTTTGTGACAGATTTTGGCTTAGGAAGGGCGAATGGTCTTTTTGAATTGCAAAGGT
>JALLOM010000235.1 GCA_027717865.1 Acidobacteria bacterium AH-259-O06
TCGGGTACCGCATTCCCGTCCACCAGCATGAGCATCAGGATGAGATACTCTTCGTTCATAACGGGCATGGGACAGCCATCCTGGACGATGAACGTGTGACGCTCGAGCCGGGTACCACCGTCTACATTCCAGAAGGAGTCTGGCACGGTGTGGACAACACCGGTGACCAGCGTGCGGAAATCATCTGGGTGGTTGCGCCGCCGGGTTTGGAGCGCTTCTTCCGCGATGCTGGAGCGCCTCCAGGCACACAGCTTCCTCCACTCACGGCGGCGGAGATGGAGGAAATCGGCCGAAAGCATGGCGTCACCGTGAGAATCCAATGACATGCTTGGCGCGATATGATATTCCTTTGCTAGAAAATCGTGTGCTGCATTTCGTCAAGTCGCGAGAACCATTCACTTGAAGGAGGAGGCAACCCGTGAAGAGCGTTTGTTTCGTCTTGGGCTTGGTCTACACGCTGGTGGTCTGTTGCTCGCCAGCTCCAACGGAATCCCCGCAGATGGCTGCACCGGAGAATTTGCTAATGTCTCCGCTGGAGTCCGGCGCCGAGCTCCAGACAGCTGTGTCGGTTGCATTTACGGAGGGTCCCGCAGCTGACGCGGAGGGTAACGTCTACTTCAGTGAAATCAGGGGCAATCGCATCATCAAGTGGAGCCCGGACGGCTCGTGGAGTGAGTTCAGGCGACCCAGTCACCGGGCCAACGGTCTGGTATTCGACGCCGAGGGTCGGCTCATTGCCTGCGAAGGAAATGGAAGAGACGGTGGCCGACGCGTCACTCGCATGGACCTCTCAACCGGCAAGGTTGAGGTGCTGGCCGAACGTTACCAGGGCAAGAGATTGAACAGTCCTAACGATCTCGTGATTGAGCGCCAAGGGCGCATTTACTTCAGCGATCCTCGCTATGGCAGTCAGGCGGGCCGGGAGCTGGAAACGGAAGATGTCTATCGGATCGACCCGGACGGCTCGCTCACCCGCGTAGCGACGAAGCCGGATATTCATAAACCGAACGGTCTCATCATCTCCCCGGACGGCAAGATGCTCTACGTGGCCGACACCAAGTCTGAACCGATGCGGGAGGCTCGCCTTATGGCCTTTGACATCCAGGAGGATGGCAGCCTTTCCAATGGACGGTCGATCTATAGTTTCGGTAGTGGCCGAGGGATTGACGGTATGGCGATTGATGTGGAAGGCAACATCTATGGGGCGGCAGGGAACAATAACAATCCACCGGAAAACCATGCCGGGATCTACATCATCAGTCCCGCGGGTGAACTACTGAAGCGAATTCCCATCCCGGAAGACACCGTTACAAACTGCACTTTGGGGGGGCCGGATCTAAAGACCCTGTATGTGACAGCCGGCAAGAACCTCTACCAGATTCGTGTCAAAAACAGGGGTCACCTTCTCTATCCGTCTTCCAACTGAATTGCAAAAAGGAGACTTGAAATGTCAGTTGCCACACGACTCGGGAGGGTGCCGCGGGGACATCACACAGGAGGGAAAACCACATGAGCGCGATTACCCTGACGGTCAACAGTCGTTCTCACACCCTGGACGTGGACCTGACGACACCGCTGCTGTACGTGCTGAGCGACGACCTCGAGCTGCGTGGGCCGAAGTTTGGTTGTGGCCTCGCACAGTGCGGGGCCTGCACGGTCATCGCAGGAGGGCGGGCAATCCGCTCCTGCGTCACGCCCGTGGGGACGATGGATGCAGCGGACATCATCACACTGGAAGGGTTGGGAACGGCCGAGAAGCCGCACCCAATTCAGCGAGCTTTCATCGATGAGCAGGCCACGCAATGTGGGTTCTGTCTCAGCGGTGTGATCTTGACGGCGAAAGCCTTGCTGGATGAGAACCCGAAGGCCACCGACAAGCAGATGCGGCAGGCAATGTCGACGGTGCTGTGCCGTTGCTTCGCGCACGTTCGCATGCTTCGGGCCATCAAGCGCTACGCACGGGAGGCGGGAGTATGAGGAAGAGACCAGCCGCCGCCGACCCGCCGACCTTGACTACGGATGCCCTTGCCGCGCTGAACCGTAGCGGGTTGTCCCGCCGGGACTTTGTCAAGGGGGCCGGCGTCTTGATTGTCGGCTTCAGCGTGGCCAGAGCGTCGAGGATACTGGCATCAGGACCTGCAGCAGCTCAAAATCTCGGGGTGTCAGGCGACCAGCTCGACTCGTGGATTGCGATTGGCGACGACGGGCGGGTGACAGCCTACACCGGCAAGTGTGAACTCGGTCAGGGTCTGTACACCGCTCAGACACAGCTGATCGCTGAAGAGCTCGCCGTACCGTTCGATCACGTGACCCTCATTCAGTGCGATACCGCGCTGACCCCCGATCAGGGCACCACATCCGGTAGCCAGTCACACCCGGCCAATTTCAACACAAGCAACCTGGCCCAGGCCGGTGCAACGGCGCGCGAAGCGCTGTTGCGCCTAGCAGCAGAACGTCTCCAGGTTCCCGTCGAGCAGCTCACGGTCGAAGACGGTGTGATCAGCGTCCGGACCGATCCCTCCAGGAGCGTGGGGTATGGGGCCCTGGTCGGAGGGAAGAAGTTCAGCCTTCAGCTGGACAGCGGTGCCAAGCGCAAACACCCGAGCGAGTGGCGCGTGCTCGGAAAGGCGGTGCCACGCTCGGAGATCCCGGCCTTGGTCGCCGGCCGTTTCGAGTTCGTGCACAACGTGCGTGTCCCCGGCATGCTGCACGGCAGAGTGGTCAGGCCACCCGTTGTGGGAGCAACGCTGGTCAGCGTGGACGAGCGTTCGGTTGGAGACCTTCCTGGACTCGTGAAGGTCGTTGTTAAGAACGACTTCGTGGGCGTGGTCGCTGAGAAACCCTGGCAGGCGATCCAGGCCGCCCGCAAGCTTGCATGCAAGTGGAGTTCGGGGGTTGGGCTGCCGAGCCATGGCGACTTCCACGAGCAGCTGCGACATCAGAGCCCGACCCGTGACACGCTTGTCGTGGATTCCAAAGATGTGGATGAGACACTTGCGAGGGCGGCCAGCGTCGTGAGCGCCACCTATCGGTATCCGTATCAGATGCACGGATCGGTCGGCAGCTCCTGCGCGGTTGCCGATGTACAGGGCAGGAAAGCCACCATCTGGTCGGCGACCCAGGCCGTGCACCCGCTGCGACAGACAGCGGCGATGATCCTGGGCGTGTCGCCACAGGAGGTGAGGATCATCTTCAAGATGGGATCCGGTTGCTACGGGTTTAACGGCGCCGACACCGTATCGTACGACGCCGCGCTGCTGTCTCAAGCGGTGGGTCGGGCGGTGCGTGTGCAGCTCACGCGACGGGACGAAATGGCGTGGGAGAACTATGGATACGCTTACGTCATCGATCAGCGCGTGGGAGTTGACACCCAGAGAAGGATTCTCGCCTGGGACCACGAGGCCTGGTACCCAACGTTGGGCAGTCGGCCGCGCAGCGGGACTCCGGGGAATGTTGTCACCGGTTTCCTCGCTGGCTTCAAGCCAGCGGTGTTCACTCCACGAATGCCGGCGCCGGATCCCAGGGGCGCGTACAGTAACCGCAGCAATGCCGCACCTTCATACGTTGCCGGGTGCGTCGGTGGCAGGTGCGGCGGCACCGGAACCGTCAAGAGCGAGCGGGTGCTGACGCACAACGCCAGATCGCCGTTCTTCACGGGACCCCTGAGATCTCCTTCACGACTCCAGAATACCTTTGCTCACGAGTCCGTCATGGATGAGGTGGCGGCGCAGGTGGGCGCTGATCCTGTGGCCTTCCGACTCGATCACCTGAGCGACGCACGGTTGATCGAGGTCCTAAAGGCCGTGGCGCAGAAGGCCAACTGGGATACCCGTCCCTCCCCCAGGCAGGGTATCGCCAGGAGCGGAGTTGCGACCGGCCGCGGGATCGCTTGCGTGCTGTATGAGGGTGACAACGGGTACTGCGCGTTGGCGACCCAAGTTGAGGTCGATCAAGACACCGGAGCCGTTGCGGTAAAGCGCCTCGTGGCCGGCCTGGATTGTGGTCCCATCTCGAACCCCGACGGACTGCGGAACCAAATCGAAGGGGGCACGCTCCAGGGAATGAGCCGCGCGCTCCTCGAAGAGGTCACGTGGGACGAGGAGAAGGTGACGTCGGTGGACTGGCAAACGTACGCCAGCCTGCCGCTGGGCTTCGAGGTGCCGGAGATGGAAACGATACTGATTAACCGTGCCGAGGTGGAGGCGATGGGGGCTGGTGAGACCACAATCACGCTGGCTGCGGCGGCGATTGGCAACGCGATCTTCGATGCCACCGGCGCTCGTATCCGAGAGGTACCGTTTACGCGGGAGCGAGTGAAGGAGGCGCTGGCTAGCCGAGCTGCTCAATCCTCCGGAGGCTGAAAACTCTGACCGCTTGCAGGGCGTCCGATAGGCTTACAACGAGTTGAAGGTAATTAGAATCGAAGGCAGGATCTCAGCCATATATCGGAAGTTCAAAGCGCACTGGGTCCATTCTAGCGGACATACAGCAGGTAAATTCACTCCGTCGGCACCAGCCGCTTGAAACCAGTTGAGGACGACATTGATTTGTGTAATTTGAAATTCCTGCTCAGTCCGGATCATCACAAAATTGGCGGGTTCGCTGTAGCAGGGCCGCCGGGTCTGTGCACGTCACACGGTCCCTTGCGCTCTCGCCCTGTTTTGCTAACATAGCAGCTTGTATGCAGCACATTAACGATATCCATAACCCCGCCGAACCCATCTTGGCGGGGTGCCTTTGATCCCGTAGCGCCTCATACGCTTCAACAGCAACACAGATGGAGTCGCTGGACATCGAACAGCCGCAAGCCCTCACCCGCTATTTGAGACGGACCGGGCGCGTCGGAGCGAAAGAACAGATTCAAATACGCAAGCTGACCGGTGGCGTCTCCAACCGGACAGTCCTGGTCGAGCGTCCCACAGGTGAAGCGTGGGTCCTCAAGCAAGCCTTGCCCAAACTCAGAGTGCCGGTGGACTGGTTCAGCAGCCCGGCCAGGATCCATCAGGAGGCGTTGGGGCTGCAGTGGCTGGCCCGTCTGGCTCCAGCGGAAAGCATCACACCTTTTGTCTTCGAAGATCGGCAACATCATCTGCTGGCCATGCACGCTGTTGGACAGCCCCATCAGAACTGGAAATCATTGTTACTGGCCGGTCAACTCGATCTGAATCACGTCAGGCAATTCGGCGCACTCCTGGGGACCATCCACCGCAAAGCGCTGGCCTTCAAGAAGGAGATCTCCAGGATTTTCGGAGACCGCTCTTTCTTCGAGTCTTTGAGAGTGGAACCGTACTATGCCTATACAGCACAGCAAATCCCAGCCGCCGGCTTTCTGACGAACCTGATCCGGGAAACCCGAAGACAGCACATCACACTGGTGCATGGAGACTACAGTCCTAAGAATATTCTCATATACCGGAACCATCTGGTGCTGCTGGACCACGAAGTCATTCACTTCGGGGAT
>JALLOM010000234.1 GCA_027717865.1 Acidobacteria bacterium AH-259-O06
AAGGTAGAGAGCTGAACCATGATCGTGAATCTGTTCGGGCTTTTGTCGGGGCCTTCCAGAAGCTCTTTCCTCCCAATGCGAACTACCGGCATGATCAACTTCACCTGCGCACGGAATTGAGCGATGAAGACCGGAATATGGAGCCGCGCAACGCGGACTCGCACTTGACCTTCATTGGCTCAGGGCTCGCCAGCTCGGTGACCTACGAGAACTGTCAGGGCACTCCTGTTTTTCTGGTCGATTTGGACGGAATCTATGGCAACACGCGCCGCCGCCGCCAGACCACCGTCATCGGCTTCAGCCGACAGATAAAAAAGCTTTTCCCGAAGATCGAGCAGCACTTGGAAGGCGGTGCGTCTATCTGCTGGGGTGAAGAGCCTTGGGCCCTTGGCCACAACTCTTGGTCTCGGCCGGGCCAAGGAGCTTCACTTTTTGCCCACACGGCCCGTCCAGAGGGCCGGGTTCATTTTGCGGGGGAGCATACAGCTCCGTGGCCATTACGGGGCTTCATGCACGGAGCCCTCGAATCGGGTATCCGCGCGGCGCGAGAGGTTAATGAAGCAGAGTAGCTGGAGATCTGCATTTCCAGGACCTGCTGTGTCGGATGAAGTTCCTCGACTATTGTAACCTAAAGGGCGCACAACCGCACGACGGCACGATCACAACTGCCTGAGCAGGACCTAAAAGGGCCAGAGTAGGGGGATGACAAAGACGCAAATCAAGCCGATTAAGAGGGCCAGGGGAAGACCGACGCGGGGATAGTCCATGAATTTGTATCCGCCAGGACCCCACACCAGGACATTCGCCTTGTGGGACACGGGTGAGAGGAAGGCGCAGGAGGCCGCTACTGCCGTGAGCATGAGAAAGGGCAGAGGGCTCATCCCCAGGTTTGAAGCGAGATCAATGGCAATGGGAGCGACGATCACTGTCACTGTGGGGTTGTTGAGCACACTGGTCAGGGCTGTGATGAGCAGGTAGAGCACGGCCAGGATGAGGTAGGGATTGGAGCTTCCTGTGATCCCAATCAAAGAGTTGGCCACCCATGAGGCGCTGCCAGTTTTGACCATCGCCGTACCCAGGGGAATCATTCCCGCCATGAGGATGAGAATGGGCCACTCGATGGCTGCATAAAATCCCTGTGGGGTGATGCATCGAGTGAGAACCATCAGGAATGCGCCCAGTGTGAAGGCCATGGAGACGTGCAGCATTCCAGTGGAGGCCAATAAGATCACAGCCAGAAAGATCCCCAGAACGCGCACAGGATGAGTTCCTTTTTTCAGTGAGATAGCTCGGTCGGCAAGAGGCAGGCATCCGATCTCGGGTAAGGTGGTGTCGATCTTCTGGCGGTCACCCTGAATGAGAAGAACATCACCCTCCCTCAGGCGCACCTCCGCCAAGCGTCTGCCTGCAGGTTCTCCCTGTCTTGAGATGGCCATCACCGTCAGTTCATAGCGGCGTCGGAAGTGCGATTGCCGCAGGCTTCGACCCACTAAAGGAGAATCGGGAACCACCACCGCTTCCACGATTTCAATGTCTTCGGAACTGATATCTGCCTCCCCCGGATCCACGTCCGGGACAATTTCCAATCCCGCTCGGCGAGTCAACCTTGCCAACTCTTCAGGGCTCGCCTCCACCAGTAAAAGGTCTCCCTCAGCAATGCGCTCCTGGGGCAGTGGAGTCAGGACGGTCTTATTACGCCGAATAATCCCCAGGATGGAAAAGTCGATTTCCTGCGCCAGATCAATCTCATCAAGACGTTTGCCGGCAAAAGATGATTTGGGGCCGATTACAAGCTCGGTCAGATAATCCCGAATTTTGAACCGGTCCATGAGGCTGAGTTCTCCCCGGCGCAGCGGCAGCAGACGTCGGCCAATAAGTGTCATGTAAAGAATGCCGACCAGGAGGATGAGGATGCCGATCGGGGTGAAGTCAAACATCTTGAAGGGTTCGATTCCGTGCTCGGCCATGATCAGTGTCACCAGAATGTTCGGTGGAGTACCGATCAAGGTTAGGGTGCCTCCCAAAAGACATCCGAAAGAAAGGGGGATGAGGAGTTTAGAGGGTGGAAGCTCTATCCTGCGCGCTACCATCATCACCAGAGGCATAAACAGGGCTGCCGTCCCGATATCGTTGATGAATCCAGAGATGAGTCCCACGGCGAGCATGAGCATGAAAGTCAATCGACCCGGGGTCTTGCCCCATTCGATCATCTTGATTCCCACGATCTGAACCACACCTGACTTCTGTACCGCCCGACTCATAACTAAGACGGCAGCAACAGTGATGACAGCGGCGTTGCTGAACCCGGCAAAGGATTCTTCCAAAGTGAGAATGCCACTCAGATGCAGGGATACAAGGACCAGGAGGGCGACCACATCGTAGCGAATCCACTCGGTGACAAACAAAATGAGGGCGACTAATAAGAGCCCCAGAGTGAATCCTATTTCATGCATCGGCGTTTTACCTTTTTAGACCCTATCAACTCTCTCTCCGCTCAACAATCCCTTCCGATTAGCCCGCATTTCTCACACTCTCTTTTCCAGGTTCGATCTTAGTGGGATCCGGACAGCTGAGAGTGTGATGGGGATTTTTGCGGGTGATGCCTCTTCCGATGGGGGCCGGGCCGGACAGCAATGGCCGTTTTGACCAGCTTGCCCACAGCCCAAGGCCTTTTGAGGCACACTTCGACTCCCTGGTTTCGTGAAGATCGTTGACTTTGGGCTGGAACGGTCCGTTAGCTGAGAACGGGCCCGGCTCAGAACGGGACTGACCTGGAGGAGGTTTTCGTACACCTGGGCAAAAATTCGTTGGTAGGGATATCCGACCGCGAAGGCCACCCGGATGCGCCGAACGGTGACCTTCACTTGAGCTCCAATCTTTAAGAGCTTCAATCGAATGGTGCAACACTGGGCTTTGGCCATCTGGGTCCCCTCCAGTCCCAGCCGCCGGAACAGATGAAGCAACACGTAAGCCAGCGTGGAAAACCAAAGCCGCAGCTGGTTGGCTCTCATCCGGCTCGAGGAAGTCCGGTCCGCGAACAGATCCAATTGCTGCTTCTTGATCCGATTCTCCATGTCTTCCCGGGCACAGTAGAGTCGCTCATAGAGAGCACGCCCCTTGATTTGTGCGGGCGAGAGGGAAGTCACGATGAAGCGCGGATTGGATCCCTTCGCCAAATGCTCCGCCTTGGCCACCACCCGGCGACTTCGACTCCAGCTCCGGCGGGTCCCATAGGAAAACTCGGCGAAGACTCGAGTCGGTTGGCCCCTGCGCTCAAACCGCTGACCAGCTCTCTCTGGTTCTTTTTCGATCCGCCTGAGCAGTCGTGGGTTCTTGGCCAAACCCAGCACGTAGTCGACTCCCTTGGCTTCACACCAGGCCATGATCTCTTCCCGGGCAAATCCAGAATCGCCACGAATCAAAATCTTGACCTGGGGCCAGTGCTCGCCAATCTGTCCCACGATTTTCTCCAGCCCTTGGACCGCCCCCTCCGAGGCCTCGATGTTGGAGCGCCTCAGCTGAGCGTATAAAGGAAAACCGCCGCACAAGATGTACAACGGCAAATAGCAGTAACAGTTATAAAACCCGTGAAAGAAACGCCCTTCCTGGTGCCCATGCAGCGGATCATCCGTGGCATCTAAATCCAAAGTGATCCGGGCCGGAGGGGTTTCGTAGCTGTCCAAAAATACCTTCACCAACGGGCCTGCGACATAAAAGTGGGTTTTCGCTGGGTGTCCTTTTTTTATCACCCTAAGTTTGTAGATTATATCTACAAATCACATCTATAATAGAGGAAACCGTTATGAGCACCATCGAAAAAGTGGAGGCCCGGCGAAATGCCATTCTGGAGGAGTTGCGTTCCATCCGCTCCTTGAGACACGGCACCATCAACGAACAGTATCTGAAAGGACACGTGCAAGGAAAAGAGGAGCCCGTGCGGCGAGGGCCCTACTACGTGTTCTCTCGACACGAGGGGGGAAAGACAGTAAGCCGACGCTTGAGCTCAGCCGCCGAATTGAAACAGGCCCGAAAAGAGGTGGCCGAGCACAAGCGGTTTGTGGCGCTGTGTAAGGAATTCGAAGAATTAACCGAAAAACTGGGGGAGTTGGAACGGCAGGCCGACGAGCAGGAGCCAAAAAAAACGACGCAGGTGGCGATCGAGCAAGATCAGGAAGTAAGACGGATTTTGCACAAGGCCGCTCAGGCTCGACAAGTGGATCTGGAGGCGTGGGAAAGTGCCTTACGGGTAGCGGTCCTCTCTGCTGGTGCCAAGGCTTTGGCCGGATTGCTGGAAGGGATTGGTTCGGGCCGGCGAAAGGTGGCGCTCGAGTGCGAGTGTGGGAGGCGCATGGAAAGTCGGGGGGTGAGAAAAAAAGAGCTTCTGACGATGCTGGGCTCGCTCAGCTACTCCCGCTCGATGTTTCAATGTCCGAATTGCGGCAAGAGCCGCTATCCTGGGGACGAGGAGTTGGATATCGTGGGGACCGGGCGCTCCCCAAGAGTGCGCCGGATGATGGGGCGAGCGGGAAGTCGCTGCACCTTTAAAGAGGGGTGCCAGGATTTGAAGATCTACGCTGGGATTAAGGTGAGTGCCAAGGATGTGGAACGGGTGGCTGAAGGAATCGGTCAAGATATGGAAGCCTGGTCGCGCTGCGAGCGTCAACAGATCCTGCAAGCACAAGCAGAGTCTGGGAGGCCCGAGGAAAAGACCTTTCCGCTGCTGTACATCTGTGCCGACGGCACGGGGATACCCATGACCCGCAGTGAACTGCAAGGGCGCCCGGGCAAACAAGCGGATGGATCCGCCCGTACCCGGGAAGTGAAACTGGGCTGTATTTTCACACAAAGCGCCCAGGACGAAAAGGGCTTCCCGCTGAGGGATCCCGACTCGACGAGCTTCGTCGGAGCCATCGAACCGGCTGAAGCCTTTGGCTGGCGCCTTTATGGGGAAGCACTGCGCCGGGGCTTGGCCCGGGCCGAGCGGGTCGTCGTGTTCGGCGATGGAGCGCAGTGGATCAGAAACCTGGGTGAGTTCCACTTCCCCGAAGCCACCCTGATTATCGATCTCTACCACGCCCGAGAACATGTCTCGGACCTATGCAAGATCCTCTTTCACCAGGAAAAGGAGGTGGTGCGATACCGTCTGCGCTGGTGGACAGAGCTGGACTATGGAAACATCGAAAAAATCGCCCACCAAGCGCGTCAGAGACTTCCCCAAGATCCGGAAAGCTGCAAGAAAGCAGAAGCTGAGATCAATTATCTAGAGAAAAACAAGGAGCGCATGCGTTACGCCGACTTTCGCCGGCAGGGCCTCTTTGTGGGCTCCGGCGTAGTGGAGGCCGGATGCAAGACCATCATCGGCCAACGGCTCAAACAATCCGGCATGGAGTGGTCGCTCCGCGGTGCCAATGCTATTATCACCCTCCACTGTATCCACCAGTCCGGACGCCTTGAAGATTATT
>JALLOM010000236.1 GCA_027717865.1 Acidobacteria bacterium AH-259-O06
GGAATAAAAGAGTTGCCACTAGCAAAAGGACGAAAAATAGCGAAAGTTTTTGTAAAGAAATTTGGGTGGGATTTTGTCGCCGTAGTGAAGATAATCACTATGTGCTCATTCACACAGATCGTGTTGAATTTCAATGTTCTTTCATATTACATATAGGTGGTGAGTCTCCCAAAATTTTCTATAACTTTCTTCCAGGATGTTATGCCAATCTTTAGATAATGGCTTGACCTCTAAATCGACTATGCAAAAACGAAGGATTTCTTCGATCGTCACATAACCGGTAGGGAGATGAAGGTGGTTTAGAGGTATTGATTCTATAAATATTCCCTCACTGTAGACGCGCCGTGGTAGAAAGTCGATAGTTCCTTGAATGTGGTGCCGACACCAGCGTGACTCTTCGGATGTATTTCTTATATATTCCCAACGGCATAAAGGCTCATCAGCTCCTTTAGGAGTGAGTGTGTATTTGTAGCTAACAGTGGACAAGTGGTGGTGACGACCGCTCGGTGCAATGGTGGATTCGCAAATCTGCCCGATATAAAGACCGCATTTTCCGAAGACCGTATTAAGCTGTGCTTCTATTGGCCGACCTCCACGACGGAAGGTTACTTGGATTCGTGGAGGGGTGCTAACACAAGTCAAACGTGTTTGTGTTACGGTTCTCGCTAAAAGGTGATTTAAGTAATCACAAAATCGGTGTCCAGCATCTCCAAGACTGCGGCCTTTAATGACCAACTAATCCTCATGCTGATGCTGGGAGAAGTTCAACCAAAAGCGATAAGTCGCCGCCGATATGATTGTTAGGAAGCGTGCGTTTGCGAGCAAGTGTAATCGCCTCTTCGGCAGATAAACCAATGGCTTCTGCCTCCAGCGCAATTAGCTGCCGAAGCTGCTTTTCTGTAAGTTCACCTTGCTTGATTGCTTTTTGCAATTTCTTTGGTAGTGGCGTCATATTGCCTTCCCATCATATATAGAGATGCCAAAAATGGCGAGAAAGTGACAATTTCCTTTTAATTCTACCCTGTACATATTGGATGTCAACCAAAAAATGGGGTTGCGTATAGGTTGCGTCAGTTGCGCGATTCTTCCACGTTATTCCAGGCTAACTTGTTGAAAGTCAATAGGAATGGGGGTGTTCCTTATAACTTGTTGGCATAGAACACATGGCTCTTGGCTCGGACTTCGATGGATTTCGTAGGTACTCCATTTGACACCACGGGCATCCTATTTTTGAGTCTGAACCGGCATTTCGTAGTGCTAAATGAACTGATAGTGGATCTCACTTGTGATGCCAAAGTTACTACACCCACTACGCAAACGCTTGCTACTTATTTGCACAGGGCTGGAACATAACAAGGGAGCGTGTAAGGGGTGTACGGACTCGGAGTATATGACGGCAGACTGTAACTAGGAGCGCTATAGGATGGAGCGGTGTATGAAGGTAGAGTGTAAGCCCCTGGAGTATAAGACCGAGGAGTGTAACTAGGATATGACTGCTGACTATAGGGCTGATAGCTTCTGACTCTGGGCGGATCATTCGGGCTTCTAAAAGCGTTCAGCGGATTCAAAGGCGAGTCTGGATGGAAGCGGTTGATTGGGTTAAGCAAATTGTCCGCATCGTGCCTGCGAATGGTATTCAAGGGGTTGTCAAAATTGAATTTATTAACGGGATTGAAGTCGTTGTCAGCCCGGTTTTTGTTAACGATATTCAGAGGATTCTGAGGATGGAATTTATTAAGGCGATTGGCGGTGCGGGGATCATCAGCACTCCACAGCTTGGAACTGTCCTCATAGTGAGGGCCGAATATCCAGCTACAGCCGGGGTGTTCCCGGCACAGTTTAAGCTTTCTCTTGCGCGCTTCAGGACTCTCCCCAGAAAGAGCCGGCATCACCAGCAGAGTCAGCAAGGCAGTGATAAGTAATACTCGGGGGAGTCTCGTTAGGAGTTTCATAGTACCTCCTCTACAGGGTTTCATAGTACCCAATATTCTATCACGGTCACGAGACAAGAACGAGCGATAGGTAGATAGGTCCTCTGATTTAGGTCCTCTGATTACGGCAGTTCTGAGGGGTCTTGAGCCCCCAGGGGTAGGTAAAAGGGTACCCCCAACACGAGAAATGGCCTCACAGACAATCCTCCGGACAGCAACCGCCTATCTCAGGGTACTCAGTGTAGGGGTGTGTCAGTATCTTCACTACCGTCTGTAGTGTGTTTCGCTATGTAGGGTGTGGTTCACTCTGTAGTGTGTTAAGTGCGGTTCACTAGAGAGACTATCCCCACAGATCCAGGACTATCCCCCCTACCGCATCACGTCTAACGACGTGCTGGTTACCCCCCGATATAGGGTAAAGGGCTAGTAGCACCGACTGGCTTGGCAATTTCCATTGCCTTTCACCCCCTGAAGGTCTACCATCAACAAAAAGTCCCGTGGGGAGGAGACAAGCGTGATTGGCAAGACCATCAGCCATTACCGCATCCTGGAGAAGCTCGGCGAAGGAGGAATGGGAGAAGTGTATCGGGCTGAGGACACCACTCTAAAGCGAGAAGTCGCCATCAAGGTCCTGCCTGAGCAGTTCACCCAAGATCCACAGCGATTGGCACGCTTTGAGCGAGAGGCGCAACTGCTGGCCTCGTTGAATCATCCCAACATTGCCGCGATCCACAGCTTCGAGCACGCGGATGGCCTTCATTTTCTTGTGCTGGAGTTGGTGGAAGGGGAAACCCTGGCGGAGAGGGTGGCGAAAGGACCCCTGCCTGTGGAAGAAGCCCTGGAAGTCTGTCGTCAGATTGCCGAAGGAGTGGAAGCTGCCCACGAGAAAGGGGTCATTCACAGAGACCTGAAGCCCGCCAACGTGAAGATCACGCCGGAAGGGCAAGTGAAGGTGCTGGATTTTGGTTTGGCCAAGGCTTTGCAGGGCGAGATTCCTGTTACGGACATTTCCCAATCTCCCACCCTCACAGAGGAGATGACTCGTGCCGGTGTGATTCTGGGGACAGCGGCCTACATGAGCCCGGAGCAAGCCCGTGGCAAAAGGGTCGACAAGCGGGCGGACATCTGGGCCTTTGGCAGCGTGTCTTCGAGAGAGAAACGGTCACGGAAACCCTGGCTGGGATTCTCAAGGGTGAGCCGGATTGGGAGGCGCTGCCTGAGAACACACCTTGGAACGGCTGAGGAAAAACGTGGAGAAAGGATTCTGACATCTGGCGGAAGATTGATCGTCGTCCTCAACTGGTTCGAAGAACTCCAGCGGCTGGTGCCGACGAGGGAGTGATTTACCTTCTGTATGGTGGGGAGACCGACGCTTGTGAGAGGGTTTCCCGGGCTCGCCAAAGCCAGAGTCCTGTGATAAATACTTTTGCCTAATGGACTTCAGCGAACTCCTCCCCACTCTCATTTCCAGAGCCACTGAACTGGCACAACGTGTCCTCGTGGGCGGCGCCGTCTTTGCCCTGGCCGTTGCGGTGGCATTGGCAGCACGCCGAGCTGTGCGCGGTTTACTGGAGCGCACGCCGCTCGTGGCCCCTGTCTCCAAACTGACTTCCCAAACAACGTTCTATGTTTGTCTCGTGATCGGCTTTGTCTCCGCCTTGGGGCGATGGGCATCGACGTCTCGGCGCTGGTGGCCACCCTGGGTCTGGGTGGCTTCGCCCTCGGATTTGCCCTACGCGATGCCATCAGTAATCTCCTGGCAGGCATCCTGATCCTCATCTACCGCCCTTTTCAGGTGGGAGATCAGGTCAAAGTGGGAGCGGCGGAAGGCGTAGTCCATGAGGTGAACCTCCGATACACAGTGCTGGCAGGCTCTGACGGAACCCGCCACCTTATCCCCAATTCTATGACTTTCACCACCACGGTGAGGGTGAAGGAAGAAGGAACGGAATCGTCCGAGGGTGACCGGGAGACCAAGGGGGCATAGGGAGATGGAGAGGGTTTTCGGTTCAGCTGATCCATGCCCCCCAGTATGATCATGAGTGGCTAAGATATTGCTTTCAAGATAGGGTCTGAATAGGGTGGGGTGTATTTTGCGCAGGGTGAGGCCGACATGGCGGGAAGGGTGAACGACTTGAGCAAACCGGTCGGCAAAACCAAGAAATCCTTAGCCTCTGTAGAACCTAAAAATACCCATCCGAAGGGTTCTCATGCCCGTGTTCTATTGACTTCAGTATTCGGTCCCTATGCACAGGACGACGAGTTTGGCAGCCGCAGCATCAATCCAATGGAGCTGTACCACAACCAGGTAACTCGCGTGCAAGGGGCGTTTTCGCTGCGCATGTTTCACCGTTCCTGGGGCATCATGATGATTCAAGAGAATATTTCCGCACCTTCGACCGTCCTGGACTTTCCCACACGCCAAGTCTTTGAGCGAGAGCTTACCACACATCGCTACGATATCGTGGGAATCTCCTCCATCGTCGTAAACGTGGGCAAGGTGCGGGAAATGTGCCGGATGGTGCGGAGGTTGTCTCCGCATTCGGTGATCGTAGTCGGTGGGCATGTAGCAGCGATTCCGGACATCGAAGGTCTCATCGATGCCGACCACGTCGTGAAAGGAGACGGCATCTCTTGGATGCGACGATTCTTGGGCGAAGACGAAACGGCGCCGATCCGTCATGCGGAAATCATTTCGGGCTTCGGACACCGGGTCATGGGCTTGAGATTACCGCGTCGTATTGGCTCGACGGCTGCCACGATCATTCCTTCGGTAGGCTGTCCAATGGGTTGTAACTTCTGTACCACCTCTGCCTTTTTCGGCGGTAAGGGAAAGTTTCTGAATTTCTACAACACGGGCGAGGAGCTGTTCCAGGTGATGAGCGAAATGGAAGGGAGGTTAAATATGCACTCCTTTTTCATAATGGATGAAAACTTTCTTCTATACCGGAAGCGTGCCATAGAACTGCTGGAATTGATGAAGCGGTGCGGCAAGAGTTGGGAACTATACGTCTTCGCCTCGGCCAACGCGATCCGCAAGTACACGATGGCGGAACTGGTGGAGCTAGGGATTTCCTGGCTGTGGATGGGCTTGGAATCACCACGGTCAAAATATGCCAAACTGAACGGTATCGACACCAAACAGTTGACCCGAGAGTTGCACAAGCACGGCATCAAGCTGCTTGGTTCCACGATCGTTGGCGTAGAGCACCACACGCCGGAAAATATCCGTGAGGAGATCGAGTACGCTGTGTCCCATGAAACCGATTTTCATCAGTTCATGCTGTACACGCCGATGCCGGGCACTCCGCTCTATCGGGAAATGGCTGAGCAGGGACGTCTTCTAGATGTCGACCTAGCCGACATCCACGGCCAGTACAAATTCAATTTCCAGCATGCGGCCATTTCGCGTGATGATTCGAAGAAGTTTCTTGACTGGGCTTTCTGGAGGGATTTTGAGCGCAATGGGCCAAGCTTGTACCGCATCTA
>JALLOM010000237.1 GCA_027717865.1 Acidobacteria bacterium AH-259-O06
GAATCTAGCATCTGCTGAATAAGTATTGACCCGTATTTCTTACTGCCTTAGCATGCAGACCAGTTCAAAAATGGAGAGCCTTATGCAGAAAGATACGCAGCGTGTAATTCTCCTTGTGGGCGTAATTCTTCTGAGCTTATTTAGCGATGCTCAGGCACAGGTTCAAATTGGAACAGTTAGAGGAACAGTAGTCGATCCCAGCGGTGCTGTTTTGCCTGGTGCGCGGGTGACACTAGACCAGCCAATTACTGGCTTCTCCAGGCTGACGACGACAGATCAGCTGGGGGAATTCGTATTCAATAATGTTCCCTTCGCCTCCCATAGGCTGCGCGTGGAAGTTGCTGGATTCCAATCTTTCGAGAAGGCTGCTTATGTGCGCTCGAACATTCCGGTGGTCCTAGACGTCAAGTTGAGTCTCCCGGGTGCGCCAGAGATAGTGACGGTGGAAGCTGAGCTCTTGTTGGAAAAGAAGTCCCCAAGCACGGAGACCTCATTGGATGAAAGCCTCCTTCAGCGATGGCCCGGAGCGCGTCCCAGCGCTGGCTTGCAAGAGATTATTGGGACCGTGGGAGGCTGGGCCAGGGAAGACAATGGGCTCCTACACGCCAGAGGCGTGGATGATAGATTTCCCTTCGTTATCGATGGAATTCCACTGAGCGACAGAATAGACACCCTCTTTGCAGGCTCCATCGATACGGACATGATCCAGTCCATGCAGGTCATTAATGGTCATATTCCCGTCGAGTATGGCTATGCCTCAGGCGGTGTCATTAGTATTCTGCCGAAATCTGGGATTGATATGCCGTTGGGCGGCAGTTTCACCCTGGGTGCCGGAAACTTTCGCACAGGCGAGGTGTCCTACACGCTGAGGGGAAATGTCAAGCGTAAGTTTGGGTTCTACATTACCAATTCTTTAAGTGGATCTTTGCAACGATATCTTGATCCGATTGATCCACGAAATTTCAATACCCGTGGCGGTGCCTTACGGCTCAATGTTCGGATTGACTGGCATCCAACGGCAAACGATATTTTAATCGCCAATGTCTCCGTCAACGGAACCGACTTCCGGGTGACCAATACTTTTGAACAAGAACTAGAGGGTCAGCGCCGGCTTCGGCTGCGCATTGAACCAGTTTGTCCCTGACGCCATCTGCGCCGAGGGACTCGCGGTCGTCGGGTGTCTCTATCTCATCATCGGCGCGGTTGATCTTGTCCGGATGCGACGGCTAGAATCGCGTAGCCAACGGCGGCCACGGACGGAAGCATTGTCGGGAGTTGACCGGCAATTCTCTCGTAGTCGCCGGCATCGCTGAGGCAGCCGAGTGGATTATGCACGACCAGGGGGACAACACAAATTGACTGACAAAACAGAGATCATCCAAGTCGACGAGCACGTCGTAGAAGTCTGCTACTTCGATGAGGGAAGACCGGGCAAGTACCGATGTTGGAAGATTCCCCTGCACGAAGCTCGCGACATCGCGCAGTGGTGGGCGGAGAGCGGGTCGGAGATTGAGCCTGGCCGTAAGGCGTCGGTCGAGCAGCGGTTCCGCAGCGTCCTGATTAGTCTTCTCGGCGCAACAGAAATCTACGCCCGTGGTTGCGACCAACTCGGCCGGCCCGCAATCACCGGCTACCTATTGCCGCGCGATGCCGTGGATCGTCTCAGCGAACGGCTTGCCGAGCGGGACGCGGCAACGGTTGCCACATCTGACGTGGCCGGAGGGTGACATGCATATTCTCATTGCAATCGATGACTCCTCAACGTCGCAGGCGGCAATCGAGTTCGTCAAGCGGTTCCCGTTCCCACCGGCAACCGAAGTGACACTGCTAACCGTACTGACAAAGTTTGATCCGACAACGGTGAAGCGTGAGTCGATCCAAAGAGAGTTAGCCGAACGAGCCGAGCGGCTGCTCGCCCAGGCGTTTGAGCGGCTGGACACGACTGGCTGGACCTCGCAGATGCGGACACGAGAGGGCCACGCCGCCGAGCAGATCGTGCAGGCGTGCCGGGAAGTCGGCGCTGACCTTGTTGTTATTGGCTCACACGGACACGGAGCGCTGCACCGGTTCCTGCTGGGCAGCGTATCGCAGAAGGTCATGAAATACGCCGCTTGTTCGGCGCTGATTGTGCGGTCTGCCGAACAAGGTGCTGGGTCAGAACCACTCCCGGACTCGACCCTACGGATTCTTGCAGGCTTTGACCAGTCCGAAACAGCCAATGCGGCCATTCGCTGGCTGTCATCCCTGCCGCTCGGTGAACGTGCCAAGGTGCGGCTCATGACCGTGCTCGAGCTGGTCATGGTCTTCCGAATGGACATCCTGCAAACACAATCACCCGAATGGCAAACAAAGATACGCCAAGCGAAGGAAGCCCTGGACAAAGCCGCGGAACGGCTCCGTCAGGCGACGCCGAACGTGACGACCCAGTTGCGCGAGGGGCGTGACAAGGGCGAGGAAATCCTCAAGGCGGCCAGCGATTTCGACGCGCATCTTGTCGTGGTGGGAGCAACAGGGCGCAGTGGGATCGAAAAGTTCCTGCTGGGCAGCGTTTCCAACCGCATCGCCCATCACGCTTCCTCCCCTGTGCTCGTAGTACGAGCGCCGGGGCGCGTCGGGCCGGAGAAAGCATGAGCGAAGCATTTCCCGCAATTGTAAAAGTGATCGGCGGGCTGACGCTCCTTGGCGCGGGTGGCGAACTGCTGGTCCGGGGCGCATCGCGCCTGGCGACCGCGCTGCGCATTTCGCCTCTCGTGATCGGTCTGACCGTGGTCGCCTTCGGGACCAGCGCACCGGAACTGGCGGTCTCGCTCCAGTCAGTATTCGCTGGCAGTCCGGACATTGCGATAGGAAATGTGGTTGGCAGCAATATCTTCAACGTCCTCTTTATTCTCGGGCTCTCCGCCTTAATCGTTCCGTTGCTCGTCTCCAGCCAACTGATCCGTCGTGATATCCCCCTGATGATTCTGGCATCCGTGCTGCTCTACGCATTTGGGCGGGACGGCAACATCGGCCGCACGGACGGCAGCATCTTGTTCACCGCGCTGTTGATTTACGTCACTTGGTCCGTGTGGCAAAGCCGGCGTGAGAGCCAATCTGTCGTTGAAGAGTTAACCCAGGCGATGCCAGCGGCACAGAATGGTATTCGCAACCTGCTCTTGTGTGGCGCCCTGATTGTGGTGGGGCTGCTCCCGCTGACCCTGGGCTCACGCTGGCTCGTCGACGGTTCGGTCACGGTTGCCACGATGCTGGGAATCAGCGAACTGATTATCGGGTTGACGATTGTTGCCGTAGGCACTTCGCTTCCCGAAGTGGCGACCTCAATCGTCGCGGCGCTGCGTGGTGAACGAGACATTGCCGTGGGAAACGCGGTCGGCAGCAACCTCTTCAATATCCTGTGCGTGGTTGGATTGTCGAGTCTCATCGCGCCGCGCGGAATCGCGGTGTCCTCGACGGCGCTTGCGTTTGACATTCCGGTGATGATCGCAGTGGCGGTTGCGTGTTTGCCAATGTTTTTGACAGGACACGTCATCGCACGCTGGGAAGGTAGTTTGTTCTTCTTTTACTACCTGGCCTACACGGCATATCTCGTTCTCGACGCCACGCAAAGCGGACTCCACCGGACGCTGGCAGGCATCATGGGGCTGTTCGTGGTCCCGGTGACGGTCGTTACGCTAGCGGTCAGCGTGATCCGACATGTCAGAAAACAGGAGTGAAATGGACCTATTTGTGGAGTCTACATCATGGAATGGCTGATTGCCTTGATCGCATTGACGGCGATGGAAATCGTTTTGGGCATTGACAACATCGTTTTCATCGCCATTCTCGCGGACCGTCTACCCAAGCACCAGCAACCAAGAGCACGTAGGCTGGGCTTATCCGCGGCCCTGATCACCAGGATACTCCTGCTCCTCACGCTCTCCTGGGTTCTCGGTTTGAGCGAGCCCGTGTTCTTGCTGTCCCAACTTGGGATTCCGGAAACCTGGCTGCAGGCTGAGATCGACGAAGTGTCGTTGCGGGACTTGATTCTGCTGGTTGGAGGGCTGTTTCTGATTTGGAAAAGCGTGCATGAAATTCATGCAAAGGTCGAAGGGCACGAGGAGGGAGCGAAAGTCAGCAAAGCAAGCAGCTTCGCCGGAGTCCTGGCCCAAATCGCCATCCTCGACATTGTCTTCTCGCTCGATTCCGTGATCACCGCGGTGGGAATGGCCAGGCAGTTGTGGGTGATGATCGTGGCGATCGTCATTGCCGTGGGCGTCATGCTAGTTTTTGCTGGCGCGATTAGTGGGTTTGTTCAGCGGCACCCGACCTTGAAAATGCTGGCCCTGAGCTTCCTGATTCTCATTGGCGTGATGCTGGTGGCCGAAGGAATCGGTACGCACATCGACAAGGGCTACATTTACTTCGCCATGGCCTTTGCGCTCGGGGTCGAGGTTCTGAACCTGAAGGTTGGGCGTCACAGCCATGAAGACGGAACAGAAGGGATGGAGGCGGTCTCGAAAGTTCAATGAGACGGGTCGACAAAGCGTTTTCGATTCGCTGGAGAAGGGTTGATTTGTAAAGTTGAAAGGAGGAAGAATTCCATGAGGAAGATTTTGTACATGACGGCTCTGATCATTCCTGGAGGCACTGTCACCCATTAGACGGCTCCCGTCAACAGGCAACAAGAGACCCTACTCGATGGCCGCCAGGACTGTTACCCACAATCCACAACCAAAATGCTCCAAGCCCAACTGTTCAATCGTCCCTAGAATCGAGAGCAGAACCTCTAGAGAGAACGCTTTCTTTACATTTTCCCACTCTGATCTCAGTTTGCTATAGGTCTCATAGATCGACTTGTAGACCAGCAGCCTTATTGGCGGCACAGGGTACTTGAAGGGCGCTTCGACTTGGGCCTCACCCAGTTCGTCCAATCGTTTGGCGAACTCGTTCTTGTTTTCGAAGTATAGATAAAGCGACCACGTGTTCAGGGAATCAATCATGATTCCATATGGCGTGTAGTAATTGTCAAAGATACTCTTACGATCTTCCGGATCTCCCTCGCTAACGAGTGCTTCGAACCTCGGTGGTTTAGCCAGACGGACATCAGTAATTTTGAAGGAAATAGGCGGCTCACGACGCAGGCCGTTTACTACATCAGCCAGGAAAGAGCCCATAAGAGTGGCGTGAAGGGCTTCAGTCCACACGACCTGAGACGAACGTTCGTGTCTGATCTGTTGGAAGCAGGAGCTGATCTTTCCACTGTCTCTCGGATGGCCGGGCATGCAAATGTCCAGACCACAGCCAGATACGACAGGCGGTCTGAAGAAACC
>JALLOM010000238.1 GCA_027717865.1 Acidobacteria bacterium AH-259-O06
GGGTGACCCAAAAAGGTCGAAAAGTTATGAAAGTAGACGGCAAAACCGACTGGCTCACCCTCATATTCAGCTATCACTACTTCTGCGAAAGGCGTCGGACCAAACAGCGATTCTTCGAGGTTTCTTTCCGTAGCCGTGACTTCATGGGCCAAGTGCTCGTATTCAGCCAATTCTCTGATGAACGCTAATATGAGTGCACTATCTTGCTTGACAGCCTTGCGGATCAGCAATCCTGGAACTGATTTTGGTTCCATCCTCCACTCCTTTTTCACACCCCTTTGGATGAAAATACTATAGCTCAAAGCCAGACGATGCCAACGGTTCGTTGGCCTACACGTAAATCTTTCCCCTCCACACGGTTTCACTGTTCTCGCGTCGAAAGCCTTCTGAAAATTTATCGGCAGTCCCACCACTAAATCGATACGAAGAAAAAAGGTTTCTTCCACCAAGACTGGGAGAATCCGCAAAATCTTCGCGAAATGCACCACAAAGTTTTTGAAGCAAGGAAACATTTAGTGTAGGAGGTGATGAAAAATGGTACAACCAGAAAAGCGATTTAAAGTTGGAGCCTGCACTGCAACAGTTTTTGCGAATGAAGTGAACACAGCTGAAGGAACTACAAATCTGAGAACTGTTCCGATGTGTCCATCCTTAATGGAGTGTTACCAATGAAACCCTCCCAAATCCGTGATCCAAACAACCTGAACCGTCGCGACTTTATTACCGGTATGACGACCGCGGGCCTGACGTATGGCCTGCTTCTCCCCTCGACGGGCCTCGCCGCTGAATCCTCGCCGGCCACAGTAAAGCGCCTCCTCTATGTCACAAACAACAAGGGGGGGCGGGTTGATATATTTGACATTGCCGCAGGACACACATTCGTCCGCTCCTTCCCAATGGCAGGCGAAAATGTCGGCGGGATCTGCGCCGACGCGGCATCCAGCCGCCTTTTCATCACGCAACAGAGCGAGGACACCGTTACCGCTTACGACGTGCGGACGGGGAAAGTTCTTTGGACGTTAAATACCATTGAGACATTCGGCCTTGATCACCCCGACCGACCTTGCATCACTACGGACGGAAGCGCGCTTTACGTTCCAATGAAAGGCAGCGAAGCGACGTTGGTCCTCGATACCTCCAACGGCGAGCGCATCGCCCAATTTGATCGGCCGGGCCGGCCGCACAATTCCTGGTCCGGTGAGCAGGGCCGCTACATGTACGTGGCAGGCCGGAGCCATCACACCATGTATTTGACCGACCAGCGCACTCACAAGGTCGTCAAGAAAATCGGGCCCTTCAGCTGGCCAATCCGACCGTTTTCCGTGGATCCCGCAGAGCATTACATTTACGCAAATCTCACCTATCTGCACGGGTTCGGAGTGGGAGATATCGAGACGGGGGAAATAACAGAAGTCCACCACTTGCCTCCTTGGGAAAGGATGCAACATTGGTCGGCCAATGGTGGCCTCCCGCATGGCGATCATCCTTTCAGCCACGGCATCGCGGTACGTCCCGGTTCACAAGAGGTGTGGCACCTGGACGATCAATGGGGTTATCTTAACATCTTCGATACGTCGAAGTCGGGTTTTGCACCCGAGTTCAAGGGGCATATTGAACTGTTCGATGAAATCGACCAGCCCTGGGGTAAAGACCACGGGAACCGCTGGCTCGCCTTCAACCTGGACGGCAAGTATTGCTACCCTTCCGACGGTTTAGTGGTGGACGCCGAAGCGGGTAAATTGACCTCGATGCGGATTTCGCCGAGCGAGAAGCTCATCGAGGTTGAGTTTCGAGGCGACACCGCCACGCGGGTCAGCGGCCAAATGGGCGGCGTTTACGGAGCGGCCGTTTGAGGCATCGGTCCAGGAGGGCAGACTCCAGCACCAACCCGCAACCGCGTTTCTAACCCCGCCACACGCCTCGCAGGTGATCGGCAAGCCGTTAGCTGCCTGAATGCGTTGTGCTATATTCATACCTCGTCGACTTTTTCTCGTTCATGATGGAGCCTTTCGGGTTTGACCTCTCCCTACCCATAGCGAGGTTCATGGCACCATGGTAAGACTGCTTGTACGCATCTTCGCGATTTCCTGGCTACTGACGCTGCCGGCGGCGGCGAATGAAGATAGCGACGATGTCGATGCGAAACACTACTGGGCGCAATGGCGCGGTCCGTTAAGCACTGGCGTCGCGCTGGATGCCAATCCGCCGGTGGAATGGAGCGAGAGTAAAAACATCCGCTGGAAGATCTGCCTGCCGGGCAGCGGGCATTCGACGCCGATCGTCTGGGGCGATCGCATCTTCATCACCACAGCCGTACCTTACGGTGATGCTAAGGCTTCCCGAGGCCAGCAGGTCCTCGGTGCGCATGACAACCTGTCGTCCTGGCGCCACCAGAAGCTTGTGGTCCTCGCCATCAATCGCCGGGATGGAAGGATTAGCTGGCAGAGAACGGTGCATAAGGAACTACCGCGCCAGGGTGGTCATTACACTGGAAGCCTGGCGTCCAACTCGCCGGTGACCGACGGCGAGCATTTATTTGCGTTCTTTGGCTCGCGCGGGCTCTACTGCCTTGACCTGGACGGCGAGCAGCAGTGGGAAAAGGACCTCGGAGAAATGCAGACGAAGCACGCGCACGGCGAGGGCAGCTCGCCGGCGCTGTACGGTGAAATACTGATCATCAACTGGGATCACGAAGGCCAGTCGTTCGTGGTTGCTTTCGACAAACGCACCGGTAAACAGCGCTGGAAGGTCGCGCGTGAAGAGGTCACGTCGTGGGCGACGCCGATCGTCGTCGAGCACGCCGGAAAGCCGCAGGTTATCATCAGCGGTACCAATCGCGTGCGCGGCTACGACCTGGCTACTGGCAATGTCATCTGGGAATGCGGCGGGCTGTCGGCCAACATCGTCTCCTCGCCGGTGGCTGCGGACGGGATGGTTTATGCCGGCAGCAGCTATGACAAGCGGGCATTGCTGGCTATCCGCCTGGACGGCGCCAGGGGCGACATCACCGGAACCGACCAAGTCGTATGGACCCGCAGACGAGGCACACCGTACGTACCCTCGCCGCTGCTTTATGGAAACTCGTTGTACGTCCTTCGCCACTACCAGGGGATCCTGTCACGCGTGAACGCAAAGACCGGCGAAGACCAGGGCGGCCCGTTTCGGCTCAGCGGCATCCGCAACGTGTACGCCTCGCCGGTGGGCGCCGCCGGCCGTGTGTACATCACCGACCGCGACGGCACAACGCTGGTGATTAGCCACGATGAAAGACCCAGGGTCTTGGCACAAAACCGGCTCAACGACAGTTTCAGCGCGTCGGCGGCCGTCGTCGGCCGCGAGCTGTTCCTGCGCGGGCAGAAATACCTCTACTGCATCGCGGAAAATAAAACGCACGAGTAAATGTGCGTTATCCACGTCCTACATGCGACGCCCCTTCAGTTCCTCCCTTCAGGAGAGAACGCAGAACAGATTGCAGCACCCCAACTCGACGGACCCCTACATGCACCCAGCCCAAAGATCAGGGGCTGACACACAAGAACCTATGAATAAATGCGGGTTTTACGCGTCGGGGTCGGTTTCGGGTACCTTGTAGAGTTCCCGCAGACGCTTCAGCTCGGCCGTGAGTTCCTGGACTACATCGCTGTAAGCCGGGTGGCGGTGGACGCTGTGCAGCTCGTCCGGGTCTTTTTTGAGGTCGAATAGCTCCCACTCGTTAAGCGTGTAATAGTAGATGAGCTTATAGCGTTCGGTACGGACGCCATAGTGGCGCCGAACGCTGTGCGGGCCAGGGAATTCATAGTAGTGGTAGTAGAGCGATTTCCGCCAGTTACTGGGATCTTCTCCCCGCAGCAGGGGCACGATCGAGTGACCTTGCATGTCATCGGGGGCCTCCACAGCGGCGATTTGCAGAAACGTTGGGGCGAAGTCAAGGTTCTGCACCAAATGGAAGTCCTGGGAGCCGGGTTGCACCACCCCGGGCCAGCGGATAATCAGCGGCATGTGAAGGGACTCTTCGTACATCCAGCGCTTGTCGAACCAGCCGTGGTCACCCAGGTAAAAGCCCTGGTCCGAGTTGTAGATGACGACGGTGTTGTTAGCCAGGCCGGAACGATCAAGGTACTCGAGCACCCGGCCGAGATCGTCGTCCACGGCTGCCACGCAGCGAAGGTAATCCTTGATGTAACGCTGGTACTTCCAGCGGACCAGCTCCTCGCCGGTGAGGTTTGCTTTTCGAAAGCCCTCGTTCTTCAGGCCATACGCCGCGTTCCATTTCTCCAGCTGCTCTTGGTTGAGATTGCGCGGCGGCACGAACTTTAGGTCGCGGTCATTCATGTGCTCGGCAATGGTCATCGCCTGCATTTTCGCGGCACTGGTGCGGTGCGAATAATCATCGAAAAGCGTGTCCGGCTCGGGAATCTTCACGTCGTCGTACATGCTCAGGTACTTCGGCCCCGGCTCCCATGCGCGGTGCGGCGCCTTATGCTGATACATGAGCAGAAATGGCTTACTTTTATCGCGCTTGTTCTCAAGCCAGTCCATGGCGATATCGGTGATGATATGGGTGGTGTAACCGGTATATTCCTTCATGCCCTCGGGGGTCCTGACCTTGGGGTTGTAATACGTGCCTTGGCCAGGCAGCACCTGCCAGTAGTCAAAGCCGGTTGGCTCACTCTTCAGATGCCACTTGCCAACCATGGCAGTCTGGTAACCGGCCTTTTGCAGCAGCTTGGGGAAAGTCTGCTGCGAACCGTCAAATTCGACGCGGTTATTGATGACACCGTTGATATGGCTGTGCTTGCCGGTAAGGATGACCGTCCGGCTGGGAGCGCAAATGGAGTTGGTGACAAAGCAGTTTCGAAACAGCATGCCCTCGCGGGCAAGACGGTCGAGGTTAGGCGTCGTGTTGATCTTCGAGCCGTAAGCGCTGATGGCGTGCCGAGCGTGGTCGTCAGTGAAGATGAACAGAATGTTGGGCCCACTAGCCGGGGTCTGGACCTCGCTACCCGCCTCAGACTTGGCCGATGGAGCCCCGGTGAAGAGTATCAACAGTACACTTGCCATAACCACCGCCACAGTCGTCAGCAAGTACCGATTCATTGCTCTGATAATCTTGTTCATGTTGGTTCCTTCCCTGGTTCAAAGAGTGTTGATGATGCCTCTTACGCTTATCGCCGGATAGCACGATGCTCCACCCCAGTCAACTATCCGCCTCACGCCCA
>JALLOM010000239.1 GCA_027717865.1 Acidobacteria bacterium AH-259-O06
GTTCGATGGATATCAAAAGGTTTATTATCGCCGGTGTCGTCGTCTATGTTGTGTATCAAATCCTTGGTTTCCTGATTCACGAGGTGATCTTGAGTGGCCCGTATGCCTCGCTGGAAAGCCTGTGGCGACCGGAAGAAAAAACCTGGATCTTCTGGCTGACGGGCTTGCTCTGGGCGGCTCTTTTTACCTTTATCTACACCAAAGGCTACGAAGGAAAAGGAGTAATGGAGGGGGTTCGCTACGGACTTTGGATCGGCTTGTTCGTCTCCGTTCCTATGGCTTTCAACTCTTATGCTGTACTACCGGTTCCCGCTTCTCTGGCTCTGCAGTGGTTTATTTATGGGACATTGCAGACTATCATCTGCGGAGTGGTGGTGGCGGTCATTTACAAACCAGCAAGGGCCGCCGCACCAGAGGGTGAAGAAGGACCCCGGGAAATTCCACCTGAAGAGCCCGGAGTCTAGTGACCTAATAGAATTTAATCGCATTCCTTGGATGACCCTGTGGACGCCCACAACCTCGCTTCCATAGTGGGCGTTTCATATAAAAAAACCTAGAAATGTTCGTTTGCACCTGATATTCTACTGAAAATAAATCCTTATGAAAGGAGGACGTTCCAATGACAGCCTATCCAAGGGCAATAGTTTTACTCTCTGTGGCCATGGCCCTGGGCGCATGTGGGCCAGCCGAAGAGCAGGGGGAACCGGAAGCCGAAGCAGCCGTCGAGGCTGAGCTGGAGGCGATCAAAGGCCTGCACGACGGATTCATCACTGCGCACAACGCAAATGAAGCATCCAGTGTGGCGGCCCTTTACACAGACGGTGCCGTGTTGATGCCTCCCAACGAGGAATCTGTAACCGGGAAGCAGGGAGTGGAATCGTGGTATCAAGCTAACTTCAACCAATTCACAGCCGAGTTGACTCTTTCCACCGAGGAAGTAGAGACAGCTGGCGATTGGGCCTTCGAGCGGGGTACCTACACGATTAAGTTGGCTCCTAAGGCTGAGGGGGCGAACCAATCGAGGATAACGGCAAGTATATTGTGATCCTACAAAAGCAGCCTGACAACGCCTGGAAAATTGCGCGCGATATCTGGAACAGCGACAACCCAGTTTCTGGCGCGGCAGGCGAGAACAACTGACCTCAAAGTCGATCTCCTGGAGACTGTTTTTCCTCTCGCCTCGAGTGGTGTGCAAATTTCGTTGTCAGCCTTTTACTGAAAGCAATAAATCAGACTGGTTGACTTAGTCCTGAGCATCGACGGGTGCAACGAAGTGGCAAGTGTCGAGTGCTGATTGCTCCCTAGCAGAACAAGATCTTGTAGCGAATCTTAGCAGATCTATGAACCTGCGGTCAGTCTTGAGTTTCTTTTCCAATGATCTGGCGATTGACCTGGGTACCGCGAACTCACTTGTCTATACCCCGGGCGGCGGAATCGTCGTCAACGAGCCCTCCATTGTAGCGATCAACACGCTTACCAACGAGGTTGAGGCAGTGGGACACGAAGCCAAACAGATGCTGGGCCGTACGCCTATAGCGATCGTTGCCAAGAAACCCATGAAGGATGGCGTCATCGCTGATTACGACCTCACTGAAAAGATGCTCAAGTACTTTATTAAGAAAGCCCGTACCGGCAATCATCTGCGCGCACCCCGTATAGTCATCAGCATCCCTTCAGAGATCACTCCCGTGGAAAGAAGGGCGGTTACAGACGCCGCCCGGGGTGCCAAAGCCAAGGCGGTCTACTTGGTGGAACAGGCCATAGCCGCTGCCATCGGTGCCGGTCTTCCCATTACGGAACCGGGTGGAAACTTAATCGTGGACATCGGAGGGGGAAGGACCGACATCGCTGTAATCAGTCTATCTGGTCCAGTTTACAGTTGTTCGGTCCGGGTGGCAGGAAATGAGATGGACGAATCCATCATCCAATACATCAAAAGAAAGCACAATCTGTTGATTGGAGAGCGCACGGCTGAGCAGGTAAAGATCAAAATTGGCTCCGCTGCGCCGCTGGACGAAAAGCTGACGATGGAGATCAGAGGACGCGATCTAATCGAAGGAATCCCCAAGACCATTACCATCACAGATGAAGAAGTGCGTGAGGCTTTGTCGGACGGTATCGACATTATCGTCAGTGCTGTCCGAGCGGCCTTGGAACAGACCCCTCCTGAGCTTTCGGCGGACATTTCGGATAAGGGTGTCCTCTTAACCGGAGGGGGAGCACTCTTAAAGAATTTGGACTTGAGACTCAAGAACGAAACGAGGCTGCCGGTGTTTGTGGCGGAAGATCCCCTTTTTTCCGTGGTCCTCGGAACAGGCAAGATGCTGAGCGATATGCGACTCCTCAGGAGAGTCAGCTCGCCATGACAGGGCTTGTTCAAACGGTGCCCGGCCGGCAGCCAAACATCTTATCAAGCGCATAACAAATCGAGCGACGCACCCTGGAGGACAGCAGACAGACCATGTCACGAAACAAATATTGGAATATCCAAAACTAGTTAAGGCTTTCTTGAAATCGTTCTAAGAAGAAGGACTGGCCTTTACTGAGTCGGAAACCATTTGGGGGTGAACCGTGAGTAAAGAGCGCACCGGAAACCTCGATCTTTACCTGAAGATCGGCCTGGCTGTATCCATTCAGGGGAAGTCAACGGGGGAGCTGGCAGCCACCGTGGCCAAAATCTCTCCAGATAAAATGTCGCTGCAACTCTCGAGGCCAAGCTCACAGCCCCCGTTTCAAAAAGCAGAGCAGGTTTGGATCAAATACTGGGACGAAGGGGCTTCGGTTTATTGCTGGGACGCACAGGTTGAAAGATCTCCGGACGGGGGAATCAGCATGTGGCAATCTCGACAACCGGTAAGGAGGTAACGGTGCAGCGCAGGAAATCTTATAGGGTTCGTGTGCCGGTCCCTTTCTCGTTCACCGTAATTGATGCTGGAGAAACTGAGCTCATCGGCAAGCAAGTTCCTGACTCCAAGACTCGAAATCTCAGTGTGGGCGGATTGGCATTTGAAACGACTCTTCCATTGAAAGTGGGGGATAAATTGGAGATGAACCTTCAATTGTCCCTGTCACAGCGGGTAAATGCCGTCGGATGGGTCGTTCGATCTGAACCGGTCAGCAGGATGGAAAAGATCTCAATTTAGTCGCTTTGCAGTTCCTTCAATTGGAAGCAGAAGAGCAGCGCCAACTTCTGGAGTTTCTGCGGTCCCGGACAAATCAGTAGTTATTGAAGTATCGTACAGCTGAAAACTCCCCACTGAAAACCAGATGCGGAAGAACACCAGTCGCGATGGTTCTTCTGCGGCCAGGAAACCCGGAAGCTCAACAATAGTCCCCCGCTCACGCCCGATGTCAAAGCTCCCCCTACGTGCAGCTCTTAGAGGCATTCCCATCCGCACACGTCCCTGTGGATCCGATAGCTCAGTCGCTCAGGAGATTCAAGATCAAACACAGAACTACACGTAGCGAGCGACCTCATACCGCCGAGGATTGACGAGATCAGGAGGTGAGAGGGCGGCAATTGCCCTCTCAACCGGCCGGCAGGTAACCTCTTGGATGATTAACAGGAGGTTGCCGTGGCCGACTATGCGAGTTTATTGCGCAAACACGTGACACTCAAGTACCGGTCTCTGGATCGAATCTTCCTGCAAGCCTATGTGCCCAAGCTGCAGTCGGTAGGTCAGGTGTGCATCTTTTTGCGCTGGGAAAGAGGGTACAAGATCCCTTCCTCGGCGGTCTTTGGCCAGATCGGCCGAGAGTTCGTGAGCGGCATTGAGCAGTTCGCCAAAGAGCACGGTGTGCCGGTGGTCCGCTTCGAAAAGGATCAGTGCAAAGAAGAAGTCGCTCGCCCCTATCTGGAGAAAGCAGCCCAGGAGGGAAAGGAGCAAGTCGTGTTGATCGGTATCGCCCAGGAAAAAGCCTCGGCCTGGCGCTCCTTCAAGGCCAAGAGTCAACGCAACGCCGCGCACCCTCATATGGAGTGGTCCCGGCAGATGGTTTATGTCAATCATTATTACTTCTATATCTGGGATTCGGATTGGGGTGCCGTCTTCTGGAAGACCAATGCCTATGCTCCCTATCCGATCTGGCTGTGGCTGAACGGGCACTACTGGGCAAGAAGGCAGCTGGAGAAGGCGGGGATCGGCTTTGAGGCACTGGAGACAACGGCTTTCGGAGTTGTGAGGATGAGCAGGCCTTGCAGAAGATCTGCGATGGGCTGGGTCCGGGGGCGGTACGAAACTTGTTCTGGCGTTGGTTTCACCGATTTCCCTCTCCTTTCGAGCAATCGGATCTGCAGGCCGGTTACGTCTACGAGCTGGCTTTCCGCCAGCTGGAGGTCTCGGAAACTCAGGTCTTTGATCGACCGCCAGCCGGCCGGATGTGGTTTGAAGGGGTAATCCGGGACCACCTGGATGTGGGTCGGCCTCATCAAGTGGCCATCCTGTTTGATCGGCGAATCAGCCGCCGCACACCCGGGAGATTTCGCACCCGCGTCTTGACTCGAGGCGCAGATCCCATCCTGAGTTGTTACTACAAATCCTCGCGCCTGAAGCAGTACTTCAAGGAGGGACGGGCGCTGCGAACCGAGACGGTGATCTGTGACAGCTACGATTTTGGGATTGGGCGCCGCGTTTGCCTGAAAAACTGGAATGCCCTTCGGGCAGTTGGCGAAACCGCCAACCGGCGATTGTGTGAGGCCGAAGCAGCAGACGCACACCCTGCCCCCGATGTGCTCACCTTTCAGCAGGTGAGCCGACCCACCAAAACAGACAAGGGTCTATCGGCCCCAGGACTTCGCTTCGGCGAACCGAGGGTCATGGCTGTTCTGGCTAGTCTGGCGGGTTTTTGCCACCTGGTTCGAGGATTCACCAACGCTGACCTGGTGCGCCAGGTCGGTGCTTTGCTGGAGGCTTTTTACACGCCCCGACAGGCGACCTATGACCTGCGACGTCTCCGGCGCAAAGGACTCATTCAGAGCGCTTCGCGCTCGCGACGTTATTTCCTAACTCCCTTGGGGCGGAGAGTAGCCGTGTTGTTTGTGAAAACCTACGGTCGAGTCCTGGCTCCCGGACTAACCGCGCTGGATCTCGAACTCTCCGATGAACTCGCTCAGCGCCGCCCTCTGGCGATAGCTTGGCGCCGCTTCGAGCGAACTCTGGATGAGTTCATCGAGACACAGCTCATGGCAGCATGATACCTTTTGACCTTTT
>JALLOM010000024.1 GCA_027717865.1 Acidobacteria bacterium AH-259-O06
AGTAGCGAGTTAGGTGGTCAGGCGTCAAGATTTGGCCGGTTATCTGGAACTTGGGGCTTGGAAACCTGTCACAGTGCACACAACCTTTAACTTTCAACTTTTCAACTTTTAACCTTTTAACCTTCAACCCTCCGGAACCTGAAACCTAGTGTTACAATGAGAGCGATGACGAATCGATATTCCCGCCAGATTCTCTTCTCTGAAATCGGAGAGGTGGGGCAGGAGAAGATCCGAGCCTCCAAAGTTGTGGTCATTGGGTGTGGGGCCCTTGGGACTGTTAGCGCCGAGATACTGGGGCGGGCCGGTGTGGGCCAGCTAAAACTAATCGATCGGGACTTTGTGGAAGAAAGTAACCTTCAGCGTCAAAGCCTCTTTTCCGAAGAAGACGCCAAGAAGGGTCTCCCGAAAGCCGTCGCCGCTGAAAAAGCACTTCGAGCGATCAATTCGGATGTCGAGCTGCAGGGAGTCATCCAGGATATCACTTGGGAGAATATCGAAAGGCTGTGCCGGGACGGTCACATCATCGTAGATGGGACGGACAACTTTGAAACCCGTTTTCTGATCAACGATTTCTGTGTCAAGCGGGGAATGCCTTGGATCTATGGGGCTTGCGTGGGCAGTTATGGAGTAGCCTTTGCCTTTCAGCCGAAGCTGACAGCTTGTCTTCAGTGCTTGTTTGAGCAACCTCCTGAGATAGGAACTACAGAGACTTGCGATACGGCCGGAATCCTGGCTCCCATCGTCCATATCGTCGCGGCCTATCAGGTCACCCAGGCGATAAAAATTCTAGTTGGCGAAGCTGCTCGTGCAGAGATCCTACAAGTTGATGTCTGGACCGGGACCTGGCGAACGATTGCAGCCAGGAGCGCGCGCAGTGAGCAGTGCCTTTGTTGTGGTCAGCATCAATTTCGCTTTCTGGAAGGAGAGGAAAAAGCACGCCTTACACGCCTATGCGGACGCAACGCCGTCCAAGTTTCCCCTCAGCACAGTACCCAGCTTGATTTCCAACAACTGCGCAAACGCTTAGAGAAGAGTGCCCAGGTTGACTTCAATGAGTACATGATGAGAATCCAGGTTGACAGGTACGAGATTGCCCTATTTACCGATGGACGTTCCATCATTTCAGGAACCGACGACTTCTCCGAAGCCCGAGCCGTTTATGCCAAGTACATTGGGAGCTGACTGCCTGACAAGTTTCAGGTTCCAGGTTCCAGGTTCCAAGTTCCAAGTTCCAAGTTCCAAGTTCCAAGTTCCAAGTTTGAGTTCATAGCTCAAAAGCTCACAGCTCAAAAAGTCAATAGCTCAGTACCTCAACAGCTCAAAAGCTCAATAGCTCAGAACTCAAAACTCAGAACGATCGTTACAACATAAGGTTCAGGAGTGCTAAACTAACACAGTGCTGCTCTTACTTTCTTTTCTCACCGGCCTCTCCAACTTCCAGGTGGGTGATTTCACCTCGGAACCTGGAACCTGGAACCTGGAGCCCGGAACTCGGAACTTGGAACCCAATCGGCCGTCAGCCGTCAGAACACGATTAGTACTCGTCCTATCAACTTTCTTCTTTTTCTCCTCCGTTCCTGCCGCCGCCGAGCAGAACTCAAAGGTACGCGAAGTCATTGCGGCGGCTATTGAGGCGATGGGAGGAAAGAAATACCTCGAGGTCAAAAACGCCCACAGCCGCGGGCGATATTTTTTCTTTGATCGGCGCGGCCGCAAAGGCTTCGCTCGCTTTTGGGACTGGACGGTCTTCGAGCCCATTAAATCGCGATGGCAGTTAGGGGAGGGGAAACGGCAGCAAGTTCACATCCACAATCTGGAGATTGAGAAAGGATGGACACTGGAGGGAAAGGACTCCGTGGAGGAGATACCTGAAGAAGAGATAGAGGAATTTAAAAAAGATGTGAAGCGGGACGTCAATGTCATTCTCAGGCAGCGTGTGGATGAAGAGGGGATGGGTCTCTTTTACCACGGACCAGATGACATTGCCGGTGCGGGCGAATATGAGGCTGTCGAATTTCTGGATACCACCAATACTTCAGTCGTGATTTACTTTGACCTCCAAAGTCACCTGCCCTCACAATTAGAGACTCACATTGTCAACAAACTGGGGATTCGCCAACAACAACGAGTCGAATGGTACAACTGGCATACCATCCAGGGTGTTCACACCCCCCTGCGGACCGATATCTACGTCGATGAAAAGATTTCGCAACAGGTTTTCGTGGAAGAGATCGCCTACAATATCGACATCCCTGCTACATACTTCCTTGAGCCGAAGCCGGAGAAGTGAGCGGCGGGGCGCTGCGCGCCGGAGCAATAGAGCAATGGAACCGCCGCTGACCGGCTGACAGGAGCGAGGAGTGAGAATTCAAAAATGGTTGAAAGTTGGAAGGTTGGAAAGTTAAAGTTCAAAATCTGAACTAAGAAAGCATCCATCAAGTTGAATATGTAACCTAACTGCAACCTTCGACTTTTTAACCTGGCAACTTTCCAACCCTATAAAAGCTCAATAGCTCACCAGCTCAAAACTCAGAACTCGAAACTCAGAACTCAAAACTCACACAAGAACTGTATCGTCGATGCAACACGAGTGTGGCATGGGGGTAACGATCGACGACCACAATCTTTCTGTAACTTGTTGATCTCTTGTGTTTTTCGATCTTTGGTGCACTCCTTGCTTGTAAGAGCGGCGCGGTCTTTAATCACTGACGGTGCCGCGAGTGTGAGAGGGTGTCGCAAAAGTTGTAGCGTCCGTTCTCAGAACGGACCAAGCACACCCGAGAGGTCGGTCTAAGCCGCTCTGAGAGCGGCCGCTACATTGTCGCTGGATTTTAAAAGACTTTTGCGACACCCTCGTGAGGGAGCGGCGGGGCAAAGCAGCCTATGGAGTTTCCTACCGCTCCTTGACAGCCGCGGCTCTGTTTGGGCTTTTTTGACATGTTTGGGAGTTAAAACAGTCTTTCAAGAGCACTAACATGCAGAGAACAATCAAAAAGCCGGTTAGAGTTTCCGGGATCGGTCTTCACACGGGTTGCCAGGTATCGCTCGAGTTGAGGCCGGCATCAGAGGACACAGGGATCGTTTTCCGGCGGGTCGATTTGCAAAACTTCGAAATAGAGGCAGTACGCAAACGGGTTTCTCGGGTTGTCCTGGCTACGACTTTAATGAAGAAGGGAGTGATGCTCTCTACGGTCGAGCATCTGCTGTCTGCATTCTACGGTCTGGGCCTTGACAACCTCTACATCGACATCGATTCACTGGAGGTCCCGATCTTAGATGGGTCCGCACTCCTCTTCGTGGAGATGGTGAAGAAGGCAGGAGTTCAGAAACAAAACGAAGAACGAACTTTCCTAAAAGTCAAGGAACCCATCCGTTTGGAAGAAGGAGAGAAATTTATTTCAATCGAGCCTTCCTCCACTTTCCAAATCTCGTATGAGATCGATTTTACCCATCCGGCTATTGGCCATCAGGTTCTGAATCTGGAGATCACACCTGAGATTTATACGGCAGAGATCGCTTTTGCGCGAACCTTCGGTTTCTATTCCGAAGTGGAGCAAATGCTGGAGAAAGGTTTGATCCGAGGCGGATCGTTCGACAATGCGGTTGTTTTGAGCGAGACGGGGATCATGAATGGGGGATTGAGATCCCCCGACGAGTTTGTCCGCCATAAAGTGCTGGACCTGATCGGTGACATCTCGCTCTGTGGTTATCCGCTCATTGGTCACATTAAGGCCTACAAAGCCGGCCATGCTTTGCACACTGACCTGGCAACCGCCCTAGTACGTAATTCTAAGCTTTGCCGTAAAGTTAGAGAATCCGAGCTCATATCACAGGCGGTGAATTTCTAGTCGTGAGTTGTTGAGCTATTGAGCTTTTATAGAGTTGGAAGGTTGGAAAGTTGGAAGGTTGGAAAGTTAAAGTTCAAAACCTAAACTGAGGAAGCATCCATCGAGTCGAATATGTAACCTACTGCAACCTTCAACTTTCAACTTTAACCAATTTGGGATTTTGACTCCTGGATTCTGACTCCTGTCTTCTACCTCCTGTATAATATTCCCAACCTCATGTTGCCGAACCGCCTAACCAGTTCAGTCGCTCCTCGCGCGCTGCAGTCGGCTATCTGTGGTCTACGGTCTGCGCTGCTTTCAGGTTCCAAGTTAAAATCTCCAACTTGGAACTTAAAACTTGGAACTTGGAACGGCGTCAGCTGGCTATTGGTCTGTGGTCTGTGGTCAGCGGTCAGCCGCTCAGCCGCTCAGCCGGTCAGCTGGTCAGGAGGTCAGCTCTCAGTTGTCAGCTGTCTGTTGGTGTGTTGTCTGTTGTCTGTTGTCTGTTGCTCATCCGAGAGCTCCTTGCTTCATGCGGCCCCTGTCTCCCAGCAGCTTGAAGTGTGGGTTGGCCAAAGAAGGTATGAGATCGACTCCCACCAGCGAGAAAATCACACCTATTATCGGCTAAAGGAGATTGCCGCAATTGTGGGATTGAAACTACACGAACGTGGAGGTCTCTTGACAGTTCAGGGACCTCGTGGAAGGTTTCAGCTAGTGGATGGTCGCCCTCTCGTGAGGTTTGAGAGTGAGTACATCCTCCTGTGGGCACCAGTCTGGAGGAGGAAGCAGAACGATTGGTGTGTCACGGAAGATTTCTTGACAAAAGCACTGCCCCTGGTCGTGAACCGCAAGCTCGAAAGGCTGTCCGGGAGACATTATCGACTGGAAGCGCTCCATAAGAACCACGTTCAAGTCCGCGTCGCCAACTATTCAGATCACGTCAGAGTGGTTTTCCAGTCCAGCCAAAAGGCTCCGATTCGAGTCAAGGAATTCGACAAATACATTGAAGTCGAGTTCGAGGAATATTTAGTTCAGCCAGAATTTCCGTCTGAGTTGCCCGATCGCCGGTTTGTTTCCTCTGTAGAATTTAATTCCAGCGATGTCTACGGGACTTTTCGTATTCACAAAGGGAATCTGTATTACAATTTCCGGCAATTCACCTTGAGCGATCCGGAAAGGAACATCGTCGATGTCTATGGCCCGCCTCGTGCCGGCAGCGAACCAGCCTCAACTGAGCCAAGGACTGGTATGACTTTTCCTTCTTTGCAACCAGACTCCCTCCAAGGGACTTTACGTCCTTCCAAGCAAGCTTTTCAGAATGTCGTCACAATTGATCCGGGCCACGGAGGGGAGGATTACGGGGTAATTTCCGCACAAGGGGAGTTGGAGAAAAATTTGACCTTGGGGATCGCCAATCAGATTCGAGCACGGATAGCGGCAAATGGCTATCGGGGGATGCTAACCCGCACTAGAGATGTGGAATTGGCAATTGAGCAACGAAGTTCGGTCGGAAATTACTATCGCTCAAAAACCTATCTCAGCATTCACGTAGGAGGTTCTTGGTCTCCGAAAGCCAGTGGGCCCATCGTTTACGTCCACAAATATGTCCAGCTGGCAGACACACTTGAGACAGAAACTGGCGTCGATGCTGGATCATCCGGGAGATTGGAGGCTAGGAGAGGACTCTTTGCCAATGACGAGCAAAAGCTGGTCCCGTGGGAAGAGGGACAAAGAAAGTATCTTGCTTTGAGCCGGGAGTTAGCTGAAAAGCTTCAGAACGAGCTCAACTTGCTCTGGAGCGTAGACAACCAGGTTGTGGAAGTTCCGTTGGCCGTTCTGGCTCCGATTACCGCTCCTGCCGTGTTGATCGAGGCCGGTTTTTTGACTAATCCGGAAGACCAGGAGAGACTTGGCTTGAGCGAGTTTCAAGAGCGGCTTGCGGGGACCATTGCCTCAGCAGTGCTCGCCTTTTTGCAGACCACTGGTGAAACAAACGGAGATTTTGGGCTGGATCAGAGATGAAAGAAAATCGCACCATTCTGATTGGACTAGGACTGGTTTTCTTAGTCGTCATCCTGGTTTACTACCTCTACCATCTGGAGCGTCGGCACCAACAGGCTCTGAGGGAAGCTGAGCGGCAGGCACTGGACCTTGAAGCGAGTGCGTTGGAATCACGCAGCTCGGGAGAACTCGAAGTAGTACTTTACTTTTATAAGCCTGGGGCGATTGTTCCAACTCCCGATCTTCTGGTTCCGGAGAAACGGTCAATATTTCAAACCGAAGACGCAATTCTGACAGCCCGCCAGATCATTCATGAGACCATCAAGGGTCCCAATGAGGATGGTCTGCCGATCTTTTCCGAACAAGCCAAACTTAGACAGGTTTATTTGTTAGAAGATGGGACAGCAGTTGTAGACTTCTCTAGAGAGGCCACTCATCAGCTGGGTGGTGTGACCGCCGAGCTCTCTGCACTCTATTCTATTACCCGATCACTGACGGAAAACATCCAGGAGATCAAGCGGGTTAAGTTCCTTATGGAGGGCCAGGAGCGTCCATCTTTTGCGGGGCATGTTTCCATCCGTGAACCCTTCATGTAGAATGTCCGAGATGTCAGCTCGCAGCGACAACCGGCAAGCCAGGGGACTGCGGCAGGTGACAATCATACCCGGCTACAGTAAACACGCAGAAGGTTCGGCACTCATTGAGTGCGGGGACACCCGGGTGATTTGCACCGCCAGTGTTGAAGAAAAAGTTCCTTCCTTTTTGCGAGGCAGGGGGCAGGGTTGGGTCACCTCCGAATACGGCATGATCCCACGTTCTACCGGCACAAGAATGGTGAGAGAGTCTTCCAAGGGGAAGTCTTCAGGCCGGACCCAGGAAATTCAGAGACTGATCGGCCGGTCACTTCGCTCGGTTGTGGATATGCAAGGCCTGAAGGAGCGGACAATCTGGCTGGATTGTGACGTGATCCAAGCCGACGGTGGTACCCGTACGGCTTCTATTACCGGCTCCTTTGTAGCCTTGGTGCTGGCCCTCGCCAAACTTCAACGCCAAGGTGTCCTGGATCAACCCGTCCTTTCAGACTATTTGGCAGCCGTTAGTGTTGGTATTGTTGATGGAGAACCTCGTTTGGATCTCAGCTACGAAGAAGATTTCGCTGCAGAGGTGGACATGAACGTGGTCATGACGGGGAAGGGTCTTTTCGTCGAGATTCAGGGAACAGCGGAGGAGAAACCGTTTTCACATCCACAGCTGCACGCCCTTCTCGACCTGGCATGGGAAGGCATACAACAGCTTATCGAACAACAGCGGCTCATCCTCGGAGAACACGTCGAAAATATAGCGGACCTGTTTCAAGGTGAGACCGTTGCAAAGGTTGCATTTTCTTCTGGCAACCAAGAATAGGGGAAAAGTCCGGGAAATTCGCTCGGCCCTTTCGGGATTCAATATCGAGTTTGAATCTCTGCCTAGACCAGATGATCTTCCCCAACCTCGGGAAGAGGGCTCAACCTTCGCTGAAAATGCCCGTCTTAAAGCGAAGCACTACTATCGACTTACCGGGATCGCAACGCTAGCTGAAGACTCGGGACTCTTGGTGGATGCTCTTGGCGGTGAGCCGGGTGTCCGTTCCGCTCGCTTTGCTCCGACCGACAAGGAACGAATTGAAAAGCTCCTGAAAATGTTAGATTCAATTCCTGGCGAGGTCCAGAGGAGTGCGCGTTTCGTCTCCGCGCTCTGCCTTTTTCAGCCTGATGGCGTGATCGAAGTGTCAGCAGAGGTTCATGGCCAGATTGCGAGGAAGCCAAGGGGCGGCCACGGGTTTGGTTATGACCCGGTCTTTTACTACCCACCCCGACGGAAGACGTTTGCAGAGATGAGCACCCGGGAAAAAAACCAAGTCTCCCACCGCGCCCGTGCCCTCAAGAAGCTACGACGTTGTTTGAAGGTCGAAAGTTGAAAGGTTGGAAGGTTGAAGGTTGAAGGTTGTCTTAGAAAAAAGAATTCGAACGGGTTTTTTTACCTTCAACCCCGCAAGGCTTGTTCCACTTCCTCAGGGGTGGTGGCCGGTTTCTGGCAAGTGTAGTTCTGGCAGACATAAACCGTCGCCCGGCTGTCAATGGTGGCTTTGTCCTGCAGCAGCGGGATCTTCTGGCCAAGCTCTGTATCGGCCGTCTCCATAACTGCCAGAACCTTGTTGGGGAAAAATCTCCGCCGTACCGGCTGCAGTAGGGCTGCTCGCTCAGACGCCTCACCTACCACGGCGATTTCCTGCACCGGACCAAACAGGAAATCCAAAGCCTGCAGCCAGTATGCGAACGCCAATGGATACTCGGAAAGCACTCCTGAGACTTGACGGAGCATTCGCTCTGCTCGATCTCGATAGTCTTTTTTGCCAACTAGAAGGGCCAAACGCAAAAGATTCAGGCAGGAGACGGAGTTTCCGCTGGGAGTTGCGTTGTCCATGTATTCTTTTTGCCGAACCAGCAAGCTTTCGTGATCAGAGGAAGTGAAATAGAAGTCACCGTTCTGTTCATCCCGGAAGAGATCAAACTGAAGCTGCATCAAACGGCGAGCGTGCTCCAGCCAGCGGACGTCCCCACAAGCCTGATAGGTCGCCAACAGCCCTTCGATTACCAGCGCATAGTCTTCCAAATAGGCGTTTAACTGAGCTTTCCCCTGTTTCCAGCTGCGGACTAACCGCCCCTCCACCAACATTTTAGAAGTCAGAAACTCGGCGTTTCCAAGGGCAGTTTCCAGAAAAGTAGCCTCATTCAGAGCAAAAGCGGCCTCAGCAAAAGCAGTGAGCATCATGCCGTTCCAAGCCGCTAGGCATTTGTCATCCAATCCCGGCTTGATACGCTCTTCTCGCGCCTTGAGGAGCTTTCGACGAGCCTGGTCCAGACGCTTCTTCGATTCCTCCGGAGACATCTCCATGAACTTGCTGAGACCTTTCAGCTCCATGCGATGGTGTAAAATGTTCTTTCCTTCAAAGTTTCCAGAGCTCGTGACGTCGTAGTACTCATCGAAGATTTTGGCATCTTCCTTTCCCAAAACAGCTTCAACTTCACTTGGCGCCCAAACATAGAACTTTCCTTCTTCTCCTTCGCTGTCAGCGTCCTGAGCGCAGTAGAAGCCACCGGCAGGGTCCGTCATTTCTCGCTGCACGTATCCTAGTGTCTCTCGCACAATTTCACGGTAATAAGGGTTGCCGGTTACCTGGTAGGCCTCCAAGTAGACTCTGCTCAGCACAGCATTGTCGTAAAGCATTTTCTCGAAGTGAGGTGCCAACCAACGCTCGTCCACGGAGTAACGATGGAAGCCGCCCCCTAGCTGATCGTAGATTCCGCCCCGTGCCATCTCATCCAGGCTGAGTTTGACCATATCCAGCGCTGCCCCTGTGCCTGTCCGCTTGTAATACCGCAGCAAAAACGCGAGAGCCATAGCGCTGGGAAACTTGGGAGACCCTCCAAAACCGCCATGGCGATTGTCGAATGCGTGGAGCAGCTTTGAGTAGGAATCCTGCATCAGCTTTTCGTCCAGTTGCCCTTCCCTGGTGCTCCACTGGGCTGTCTGCTTCAACCGTTGAATGGTCTCTTCGCGGTTTTTCTCGAGCTCATGGCGGCGGTTTCGATAAGCTTCAGCCAGGCTTTTCAGCACCCGCTTAAATCCGGGCCGCCCATAATAGTCTTCTGGAGGGAAATAAGTTCCTCCATAAAGAGGGACCTGGTCAGGGTTGAGGAACACGGTTAGCGGCCATCCTCCGCTTCCCGTCGTCATCTGGACAAAATTCATGTAGATCGCATCCAGATCGGGTCTTTCTTCGCGGTCCACCTTGATGTTGATGAAGTTTTCGTTCATTAGCTTGGCCGTTTCTTCATCCTCAAAGGACTCGTGCTCCATAACATGGCACCAATGACAGGCGGAGTAGCCAATGCTCAATAAAATGAGCTTGTCCTGTTCGCGGGCCGCGCCAAGAGCTTCCTCGCCCCATGAGTACCAATCGACCGGATTGTGAGCGTGTTGTAAAAGATAAGGACTGCTCGCGTCGACGAGATGATTGGTGTGCTTTGGTTGTTCTGCTGACATGGCTTGATTCTATCAGCTTCGGCAGGAGTCAGGAGCCAGGAGTCAGGAGTCAGGAGCCAATGTATCCGTGAAAATCCGCTCAGATCCGTGTGATCCGTGATCCCAAAACTCAAAACTAATCAGCCGGCGTGATGAACTGGGCCAGCGGGATTACGGGGAAGGTGGTCAATACACCAGGGGATTGACGGATCACCGTGGCCGCAACCTGGCGGTTGGCCTGGACCCACAAAGAACCCGTAAATGTGTCGGGCAGGTTGAGGCTGAGCGGATCCTCGTTGGGGAACTTGGCCAACTGCTGGCGAGGAGCCAGATTGATTTGTGTTTGCGATACAGTGTTGCCATTTTGATCCCGAACCAGAACTGTGACTAAGACTTGTTGGTCCGTCGTGTTGACCACAGCGATTCCGGTGTCGATTCCAGAGCTGGTGTTTCGGTCAATGGGCAGAACAAAGTCGGTCTGGGGAAAACTCTCGCCCACCCCCGCAGTTCCGACTGTGGGTGAGGAAAAGAGCACCACGCCGCCCACAGGCATGTCCTGCGTATTCACCTCCACCGATCCGACGATGTCGCTCTGCGTCTGGAGAACCACGGAACCGAGAGAAGGGATGCTAACGATTTTATTCCCTTGGGGCAGGATCTCACCACTCAGCGTCACCGAAGCGTTGGCTCCATTGCTGTCGCGCACCTGCAGGGTGACCGTAGCAGCCTTAATGGGTGAGGGATTCACCAATATGAGCTCGGAGGAAAAGTTGGCAGCAGCCACATGGGCGAATTGGGCGAAGAAGCTGCGGGTAAAGATCCGGTTCTGGATGGCCGGGAAGGTCGTAAAAACCCCCGGTCCTGTTGCAATGACTGTCCCTCCAATCTTACGGTTCGCAGTGACCACAGCAGATCCATCGAAATCAGTGGGCAACCCCGTCAATAATTGATTGATGAACCGGGCCACATGTCCGTTCCCGTCTAGATCGATGATGGTGTTGCCCAAAGCATTGCCGTTTTGATCCTGGACCTGAATGAAAACTTTGGCAGGTCGCTCATCCAGATTAGTAATGGCAAGACCAGTATTCGAGGTTCCGCCTCCCTTAAATTCGATAGGGGCAATGAAGGTATAAAGAGGCCGACTGGGACCAACACCCGTCGTTCCAAACTGTGATTCGAAAAGGACCGTTCCTCCAAGGCGGCGGTCGGCTTCAGCCCGAAGCGAGCCGACAAACTGACCATCAACCTCGGTTTTAACCGATAGTGCTCCCCCAGGGCCCAAGCCAAAATCCAGATCACCATTGGCGTCTGCTGTCAATGAACCCAGGGAGATCGCCGTTCGGGAACCGGGATCAACTCCAATAGCGGCTGCCTGATCCGCACCAATTCTTGCCGAGATCTTGCCGGTGGCGTTGCCACTCAAGTTCGTGTTGATGAGGAACAACCCAGAGGTGATTCCCTGGATATCCGCAAACTGGGCAAAGGCCTGAAGAAAGTGGAAGGGAGAAAAGAGTTCAAGCCCGCCGCTGATCACACCAGTCTCCCCTGAAGCACTCTGTAACAGCATCGGGTATTCTCCCTTAGGTGTGTCTAGAGGAACGATTACTGGGTAGATCTTGAAAGGATCTCCATTGCTGAGGTTGCCTTCCCGTGCAACTGTACCCGTGATCAGGTTGTTGGAAAGGAAAAACACTCCCTGGTTGCCCGCCAGTGTATCGACGCCTGTTCCGGCCACAATCACATTAGTGTTTACACCCTGATTTGCCTCTGCCGGCTTAGCAGAAACGGAGAAGCCCGAATTCGGATTGAGGGTCTGTCCCAGGAAGAAAGGGTCGATAGCCGAATTTCCCTGGCTGACTGCGAAATCACGGGCGGCCGTCGTAGCACCGGCATTGACGGTCACCGATGGCGTCTGCGAGTCGTTGAAAAACTTGGGAAGAAAATCAGTGACCATGGGCTGATCAAAAATCCCACCGCTCACACTGGCCGGCGTCGTCGGACTGTCCAACGGCTCGACGTACAGGGTGTAGTTGCCCGGGGGAAGGAATTCTAACTTATAGGTTCCATCCGGAAGAGTGATGGCATTCGACGCCAGTACGCCCTGGTCATCGACCGCCACAACAAAGGCTCCAAAGACAGGATTCCCATCCCGGGTCACTGTTCCCGTAATCGTTCCAGTAATCAAATCCAGTCCTACCATTGGATACGTGACACTGGCACCAGAAACGTCATCCCAGGAAAGGGCGTTAAAGCCAAAATCGAAGGAAGTGCCTGAGAAAAACAGGGTGGAGGTTCTACTGATGGAGTGATTCAAGTTCCAGTTGTGCCCGAATTCGTGAAGCGCTACTTGGAAAATGTTGTTGATGTTGAAATCGTCTGTTTCGAGAGTACTCCAGGTGTTTGCTGGATTCAGGATGACATCCGCCTCCAAAATCTGCCCCGTACTGAAACTAAAACTTAGAGATTTACCCGCCGCCTGGCCCACGGCATTCCTGTTGTTTTGGGTGTCGCTAATGGTCACGAGATTGATACCATCGGGCTGGCTTGTATTCACATCCGTCGTCGAAGTGTCTGGTCCAAGGGTTATCGTGAGAGACGTGACCCTGGCCCACCGCTCCAGTGCTTCTCGTAAGGCGACTTTGGGACTGCTGCCGTCTACGATGCTTGGCAGTTGATCGGTAAATCCTTCCCAAATTTGAATCTGGATAGGAAAATCGCCCGTACTCCAAAATCTGTGGCTTCGATTGACGTTGTCCAGGGTGTCGACCACATAAGCGCTCTGCAATAACCAAAGGCAGCCAAGAAGGAGTCCAAGAAAAAGCGATTTCTTCCAAATGATTTTTTTCATGGGATTTTTCAATTTTCTACTGAGATGATCTCTCCAAAATGTCACGGAGTTGGCTAGAGAAAGTTTTGAGATTCGGAAAAGTTTTGTCTTTTCCGAGAACTTCCGACAACGGATGGGAGGGATAGATTCGGATCACACGGCTGCCGGACCTGTCCGAGACTACCCGAAATTCCCCCAGAGGTCCTGCCAGCGTCCGATTGTGGTCCAGTAAGTCGACATACGAAAAAATGAGATACTCCTGCCCCAGCGCGTAATGGGGATTGTGTGACACTGTTAACGTCATATCACCAACGGTGCCGCCGTATTCAATGATTTCAACGCGCTTTGCAGGATTCCCTTTGACCACCTCCCGTACCTGGAAGATGTGCCGTGTGAAAATGGTCCGCCCGTCATCGCTGCGGTAGCTGTTCTTTTCGACCAGCTTTCCAACGAAGATCAAGTGGGTTTTCAGCAGAAAGTCGGTTCCCGTGACGTTGAAATAGCTGCGCTGGGCCGGGCTTGAAATGCAAACGAGGGAAGAGATGAGAACAAGAACGGTGATATGTCGGAGAGTAAACATTGGACTCTTATACACTAGTTTACTGAGATCTGGTTTTCGTAGGAAGCGTGTGCCTTTAAAATCTATCTGGTTAACTCCGAAACATTGGTTGGTTCTAGCAGAGCCGCGACCGTCAGAGGGCGTCGCAAAACGCGCCTTAGCCAGCTTACGGGAAGCTTCCCACGTACTTTTTCACTCTCTGGCCGTGTTCTCGCAGTAGTCTCACCGACTCCGGATCGAGCGGCTCCCAGCGCTCGATGATCGAAAGGTTTTCAACAAGTTCCCGGCGATCGTTCGGGGCCATGAGAACCAGGGAAACTTCCGGGTTGCAAAGAGCAAAACGGTACCATTCCGGGGCCTTTGGGGGTTCGAAGTCTGCGGGATCCTCGGGAGTGGGTTCCAAAACAGCGCCCCACCTCATGCAGGTGAAGACGATGACGGGGATACCCAATTCTCGACTGATCGGGAAAACGTCCGTTTCTGCGCCGGTGTGGGCAGCATTGAAGCGAATCATGAGAAGGTCAAGAAGACCGGTTTTCATCCACTCGACGCCAAGGGCACGCTGGTGAGTCGTCAGCCCCACAAGCCGTATCTTCCCCTCCCTTTTGGCCTCTTGCAGATACTCCATCGTTCCACCCGGACCTGTAATTTCATTCCACTCGGATGGAGATTCGACATAGTAAAAGGTAACAATATCAACGTAATCTGTTCTGAGCATGGAGAGAACATTGGAAAGTTCTTTTTCCCCATCATGGGCAGTTCGGGCATACAATTGGAAGGCTACGACAACCCTCTCCCGCTGTTCGGAGGTCAACTCTGAGACCGCCTGGCTCATACCATCCCTATGTTTGCACCAGTTCAGGTAATTGACGCCCTTGTCGATGGCCAGCCGCACGTCTGCAGCCGACAAGTGGGTATTGCCACGGCTGGCCAGGCCCAGCCTGCAGACAGCAGGCGTGCCATGACCAAGGTTAGTGGTCCGCGGAATAGTGTCAGTCACGGCTACATTCTCGTGTTATGGGTTCATTTAAATCAACTATCAACTGACAGCTGACAGCTGACAGCTGACAAATTTGGCCGGCAATACACACTTGCCAGAAGGGTAGTTCCATTCTCAACCGGATGTGTTAGCATTGATTCCAGTAAAAGACAGAAGGATGTCAGTTGTCAGATACTTCAACAGGGTTCCCATGTGCTCCAGAGCAAACAACAAATCACTGATTGATAACTGATCCAAACGAGTGAAATGACTCAAGCAAGCTTGGATTTTTTCGAGCGATTTCGGGACAATTTGGAGAAGCTACCCCAACAAGTTGCTCTGCAGCACATCGCTCACGAAGGAAAACAATCCTTTAGTTATCATAGAGTCGGTCAAGAGGTTTCCAAAATCGGCTATTTTCTCGAGAGTCAAGGAATCGGGCCAGGAAACACCGTCGGGATCCTCATGGAAAACCATCCGCGCTGGGGCATTGCTTTTCTTGCAGCTCAAAGCGCTGGAGCCAGGATAGTTCCCTTTGACATCCTGCATGAAACCAAAACACTGGCTGAGCTGATCCAGCACGCGGGGTGCAAGTTTCTTATCTCATCTGAGAAGTTCTCACCCCAACTGGACCAGATTCAAGCCCTCTTACCCGAGTCCCTTCCAGCTTTAATTAATGGTCAGCCCGTGGGGAATTACTTCCACTGGGACACGGTTATCGAACAAGGCAAGGCGGCTTCTTTTCCCCGGATTGGAGGGGATCTGGACGAACCGTTTGTGATCATCTACACCAGTGGCACCACGGGGAATCCCAAAGGTGTTGTTCTTACTCGGCGCAACATCTACCGAAACATGGTCGAGCTTATCAAGCTGATTCGACTTACTCAGGAGGATCACATTTTGTCGGTGCTGCCCCTTTATCACATCCTGGCACTGATGGCGAACTTCATTATCCCGCTTTATGAGGGTGCTCGAGTCACCTATTTGGACTCTCTGGATGCCCAGATTATTCTCAAAAGTTTTCAAGACGAGGGAATTAGCATTTTTGTCTGCGTTCCCCAATTCTATTACTTAGTTCACCGTCGAATCCTCCAAGAGGTGGAGCGCCAACCTCTCATCAAGAGATTCCTCTTTCGTCGGCTCTTACGTTTCTCTCACTTTTGCAATGAGAATCTCGGCTGGAACCCGGGCAAGCTGTTGTTTTCGACAGTTCATGAACGCTTTGGTTCCCAATTCAGATTTTTTGCGGTGGGAGGAGCACGCTTTGACCGAGAGATTGCCCAGTCCTTGCGTGATCTTGGCTTTACCATGGTGCAGGCTTACGGCATGACAGAAACGGCAGCTCTTACGACCGTCACCCCCTTCAACACAAAGGCTGTAGGCTCAGTGGGTCTTCCTCTTCCTCAAGTTCAGGTTCGGATTGATCAACCGGACGTAAACGGGGTGGGCGAGGTCCTCATTCACGGCGAAAACATTATGAAAGGATACTGGAAGAATCCTCAGGCCACTGGAGAAGTCCTCAAGAACGGCTGGCTTCACAGCGGTGATCTAGGTTACTTGAACAGGGAGGGATATCTCTACATCACGGGGCGAATAAAAGAGGTGATTGTGCTCAGTTCGGGAAACAACATTTTCCCGGAAGAGCTGGAGCATTTTTATGAAAGTAATTGCCCTTACATCAAAGAAATGTGCATCCTGGGGATTCCTGATCACAGTTCCAGTGGAGATCAAGAAAAACTTCACGCCGTTGTGGTACCGGACTTCGATTACATGAGAAGTCAGCAGACGGTTAATACCTACGACATCATCCGGTATATGCTGGAGACTCTCTCGCAGCGCCTTCCATCATACAAACATGTACGCAGCTTTGAAATTCGGCGAGAGCCGCTGCCCCGCACCACCACCCGCAAGATCAAACGGTTTCAGGTAGAACAGGAACTGGGAAAGGAATCTTCCACTGCCACCCCTTCACTCTTCGGCGAAGACACCAAAGCTCGGACAGCAACTGAGAAGAAGGTCTTTAGAATTATCCGAGAAATGAAAACAACGGCAGAGATCCACCGAAAGATGAATCTCGAGCTCGACTTGGGATTTGATTCCCTGGAGAGAGTCGAGTTTCTTTCCACTGTGCAGGAAGCTTTTCAGATTCAGATCTCGGATGACTCCGCAGCTCAGATCTTTACCGTAGAGGAACTGGTCACCGCAGTGGAAAAAAGACTCGCGGGAGAGATCGGAGAGGGAAAAGGGGCACGGCTTTCATGGAGCGAAATTCTTCAGGAACCTCTCCAACCACAAGACCGAGAAAAAGTGCAACAAATCCTGAAACCTAACCCGGCTGCCGAATTTGCTTTTTATCTGACCGCGAAGTTGACTCACCTCTTGACCAAAGCGCTCTTTCGTTTGAAAGTGAAAGGAAGAAACTGTCTGCCTGGGGAATACCCCTATCTGATCTGTCCCAACCACTTGAGCTTCCTCGATGCCTTCGTGCTGGTGGGTCCGCTTCCCTATCGCATTATCAAGAGGATCTTTTTCTTGGGCTACGCCGATTACTTCAGCGGCGGAGTCATATCTTTTCTGGGACGACTCATCAAAGTTGTGCCTGTGGATGCTGACCGTCACCTGCGCCAGGCGCTTCGTTTGGGCGCGGAAGGACTGCAGAAGGGTCTAATTCTCTGTGTTTTTCCCGAAGGAGAACGCTCAATTGATGGCAAGCTGAAACCATTTCGCAAGGGACCAGCTATCCTGGCCAAGGAGATGGGAGTGCCAGTGGTTCCGGTGGCTATCGGTGGAACTTATGAGGCTTGGCCAAGAGGTGTGGACAAAATCCGGCTGCATCCAGTGACGGTGCGTTTTGGTGAGCCCCTGCACCCGCTCCCCTGCGAGGAATCATACGATTCTTTTAGTGATCGACTTTTCCAAGCGGTCGATCAGTTGATCAAGAGGGGGGTCAGAGCGTGAATTTCCAATTTTTGAGGGTGCAGGCAGTCTCATTCACCTTGACGTGATCAAAAATTGGAAATTCACGCTCTGACCCTTTTTGTCATTCAGTTGATTAAAAAAGAAAAGACTGTTTAAATCCTGGCTATGGCCACCAAGCCTGTGGCGACCTCTTACGCACCAACCCAGCGGCCAAAAGCAGATTTTCAGTATCTGGAAACGCTTTGGTTTCAGATTTCCGGTACGCTGTGCAATCTACGTTGCACCCACTGCTTCATCAGCTGTTCACCGGACAATCACACCCTTGAGATGATGGACAGCCGGGAGATTTTCCGCTACCTGGATCAGGCGAAGGTTTTAGGTGTCAAGGAAATCTACTACACAGGTGGTGAGCCGTTTATTCACAAGGAGATTATGGTAATACTGGAACGAACCTTGGATGATTTCCCGGCGTCAGTGCTCACCAATGGCCTTCCTATAAATGAGAAACGGGCCGATCAACTGAAGGAGATCTCGGAAAACTCCCGATATTCGTTGGAAATCAGAATCAGCCTTGATGATTACGATGAAGAGCGCAACAACGCAGTTCGAGGAAGAGGAACTTTTCGTCAGGCACTCGCTGCCTACAAGCGGCTTTATGAACGTGACTTTTTGCCAATTTTGACGGTCAGTGAAATTCGAGATTATCTTTATCCCAGGGAAAATGACCTTAACGTCTATCAGAAATATGTAGAGTTATTGCAATCGATTGGAGTCGACCGGCCGCGAATCAAGATTATTCCCGTGTTTGAAATGGGGATGCTCCCCACTCCGAAGCAGCCGCGTCAGGTAAGCCATGAAATGATGAAGGACTACGATCACTCCCTGCTGCAGTGTTCGGCTTCGAGGATGGTCGCCCACAACGGAATTTACGCCTGCCCAATTTTAGTGGGCGAAGAAAAAGCGCGGATGGGAACAGATTCCTTGGAAAAAGCACTTCATCCCTGCTCCCTTTACCATGCTTCCTGCCACACCTGTTACGTGACGGGAATGACTTGTAAGAATTTTTGAGTGGGAAGGGGGCCGTGTCTTTAAAATTTAAATTTTGGGCCAAAATTTAAACCCCCCGGCCCCCCTTCCCACTTTTGAGTTCGGATATGGAACGTTACCAAAAGGTCGCCGTGTTTGGCGGTGTTTACAACAACTATCTGGCCTTGGAGCAGCTCCTGAAAGAGTGCATGCGAATCGGTGTTGACGCGATCTTCTGTCTGGGCGACATGGGGGGATTTGGGCCGCACCCGGATCGCTGCTTCCCCTTTTTGCGTCATGGGAAAATCCTCAGCATTGCTGGAAACTACGACGTTTCTTTGGCCGAAGGTAAAGAAGACTGCGGCTGCGGCTACACCGACCCGCGTGACAATCACTTCGCCCAGATCAGCTACGAATATACCTTGAAGAAGACTTCCGACGAGAACAAAGCGTGGTTGGGAACGCTTCCCCACTCCTGGCGATTCCTTTTGGGGCCCTTGAAGGTCCTCCTCTGCCACGGCTCCCCCAGGAAAACCAATGAATTTCTTTGGGAAAGCACCTCTCCTGATCATCTGTTGGGGAAATTCACGCAAGATTTCGCTGCAGATGTCATTTGCTGTACTCATACGGGAATCAAGTGGCACCGGAACTTGCCCAGGGGACGACACTTTTTGAACGTCGGCGTGATCGGACGTCCCGAAAATGACGGGCAAACCAACGTCTGGTTTTCCGTTCTGGAATCTTGCAATGGGGAGCTCAGCTGCCGCTTTCATCCTCTC
>JALLOM010000240.1 GCA_027717865.1 Acidobacteria bacterium AH-259-O06
TGCTGCTTTCATGTACTTCGTCGGGCGGGATCGACAGCCTCCGGTTGTAGAAGCGCCCGAAGATGTGTTGATCGACATGGTTGTGGCCTTAGGCGAGGGGAATGTAGTCGATTTCCTCCACTGCTTTGGAGGCGACCTGGGCCGTCATCTTCAAAGCGTTGTCAGCAATCAGGGTGAGGATCAGATCTCAGGCTGGCTGAAGGATCGCGGCCGGCAGGTGAAGGGCTTTGCCATCCTGGAAAAAGAAACCATAGGTTCGGACGGTTTTCTGGTAAAGACTGAAACGGTCTACGAAGACAAGAACACTGGACAGACGTTTTTGCTTGAGCTGCAAGAAGGGACTTGGAAGATCGTTCAATCCGATTTTGAAATGGTCAGTAACTGGGATACCGATTTTGGAAAACCGATCTGGGAAGCTCGCTAACGGGAAAACGTCATAAGGCGTCCTATGCTTGTCATACTCTCTTTCCTGAACGGACTCTATCACGGTTTGGGAGCGGACCATTTAATGGCGATTACTGCTTTGGCCAGCCGGGGCGGCAGCCGCCGGGAAGTCTCCCTGATGGGACTTCGCTTTGGTCTCGGGCACATGGGAATCTTGGTTCTCCTGGGGGTGGCAGGCCTCCTGTGGAACTTCACTGCGTCTGCCGCCTGGGAATCGCGGGCAGAAATGCTGGGCGGGGGGCTGCTCATTCTTCTGGGACTTTGGACTTTGCTCGAATGGCTCAAAGGCGTGGGCTATATCCATTCTCACCGGCATATCCATGAGGACAGCGATCACACCCACTCTCACCTTCATTTTCACTTCAAGGCAGGACACCCTAATGAACATGTTCATCCTCACCTTTCTGCTCTCTTAGGTGCACTCTTTGCGCTCAGCGGACTAAGATCACTCCTTCTGAGTGTGTTTCCTATTCTCCAGGCTCGCTCCATGGGCTGGGCGCTGCTCTATATTTTGGTCTTTGGAACGGGTATTGTGATCTCGATGACAGCCTACGGCTTCATCGCAGGCTCCGCGCTGAGCAAAGCGCGATCCCGGAGCGGGATCACGCTGCTGCTGAGCGCAACAAGTATAACCCTTGGTGTCTACTGGATTTGGCTATCGTAGTATTCGCCATCAAGGTTTGGAAAGAGCACGTGCTGACTCGGGTGGTGGTACCGATTAACTCGCGGCCCGTCGATCTGGACGGCGACGGGGACCTGGACATTCTGGGTGGCAGCCGATACGAATCGCGAATCTTCTGGTTCGAGAACCTGGGCCAAGAAGAAATCCGTTTTCGCGAACGTCGCGGAGCTATTTCTACAATTGGCGCGCTCTTACAGCCCACCATTCATTTCCTACCTTTAATCTCTTAGGATCCAGCTTTCCACTTGCACCAAGGCTGCCATCTGGCTTAAGATAGCGATGAGCGAGAGCAATCATTCTGCCACGCGGATCTAAATAGCGAACAACTTGTGAACGCGTACAAAAGGGTCCTTGAAACTTCTCTGGAGAATCGAGATGCTTGCTTCGAATGATTTTTTCGCGGAGTAAACCCCTTTCGATTTTCTGCCGATATGAACTCTGGTTGAATTTTTCGCGTATATGTTTAGGTGATACGTAACGTACGGTAAGTATTTTGGAGTTGGCCATGACTAAAGAATTGATCCTCACTCAGCTTAGTAAATTTATTGCGGGTGAAAATACTCTGGAAGAACTCGAAGATTGGCTGATTTCACACTCACAGGCGGTGCTCGATTCCGGAAACCAAGAGGCAGCTGGACTCATTGATGAAGTCGATGGTTTATTAGTTGAACTCGAACAGGAGCTAATCACAGAGAAACAGTTTGTGGACGGAATTCTTGCCCAAATTAGAATCGTAGAAACCCTAGAACGGTCTTTCAAATCTCCTAAGAAGTCTCAAGTTCATTTATATTCGGCTGCCGACGAAACGGTGCTAGCAAATGCAGATTTCACTGGATTAGACCCGGAGGTTGCGGTCCAGTTCGCTTTTGGATGATGTACATAATTTCTAGCGGTGTTTTCGTCATTAAGAAATCGTCGCACCAAATCTCAAACCAATAAATTCCCTCCTGGTCTAGTCGCAAGTTTAGATTCAGTCGCAAATCCATTCCCCTGTTTGGTCCTCCTTCCAACTTCACGGTTTGACTGAACGACTGGACGTCTTGCCCCCTGGGATTGACCATCGTAACTCGCATCTCATACTTCCCTGGACGGTCGCCTGTCTTTAGCTTCACTAGGAGATCAAAATTCACTGGCACAGGTGGCATCTTGTCCGGCACGTCGGGTCCGATCACAGCGTGAGTGACCCGGTCCACGATTCTAATTGCACTTTTAACACCATCTTGCTCAGAAAGCAGCTTTTCACAGAGGATGGCAGCGATTAGGTGGGGTCCGTGCTGAAAGACATTCTCGCGCAGTTTTCGTGCAGATTGCTTCTTTTTGGCCATTTGCGTACTTTCCCTTTCTTGGCTGGCTGGGAATGTCAGATCCTACCCGTATGCTGACTGGAAAGGCGTTCCGGACCAGCCTTGTTTTAAGTCTAAAGGGGATTGGGTGTACGAGACTCAATCCCCCGTCTCACCCCGCAATTATAGTTACCCTCTCTGACGATTACTCCCAAACATTCTAACGCAGAGACAGGGCAATAACCCTTACATGCATACCCGCCCCCGGTTGGATAGGCACCCCCCTCCCCCGGTGGTTGACCATAGGACGGTCATTGCGGCGGATATCCCAAGTCCGACAAACGGAGCCGGACCTCTTCATCAAAACCGTTCTTATTCCGAGACAGTCCCCCCCATGCTGGTAAAGTTTTTTCAGGTCAAAGGAAGCGGGTTCCCTCAGGTGGGAGTCTTTTCCCCATGAGCAGTTTGCGCGTGTGATAGATAGACTTCTCCGCCCCCGGACGCCAGATGGAGCATAATTCTTACCCGAGGGGTTTTCGAATTGCCTTTAACCCCCTGAAGGTCTACCATCTACAAGAAGTCACGTCCCGGGGAGGAGACAAGCGTGGTCGGTAAGACCATCAACCCTTACAAAATCCTAGAGAAGCTCGGCGGCGGTGGGATGGGGGAAATCTCAGCATGAAAGCCTGGTTTCCCCGTTTTTTTGCCCTTTCTAGCCAGACCATAAATTTGAGTGACCCAAATACAACACATGGGACCTTAGCACTATTGCTAAGCAACTGAATATCCCCTTGTTTCGCCACCAGGAAAACAGTTAAGGTTGGTCGTTGGTTGTGTTTCGCTCCCGGGGCCCGCTCTCGACACAGGAGGCGGGAACCCTCTTGGGAACAGACGCCTGAACCTTGATGCGAGGAGCTTGTAAAATATCCCCAGTGGGGCTTACCTGATCCCGCGTTTGGAAGAGGCCCTGCCCAGGTTGTCGAGCCATGATGTTCTCGCTCAGTTTTTGGATCCAATTCATGAGTATTTCCTAGGAATAAGGAATAGGAATTTCTTTTTTCGAGCGATTGTATTGCGAGGTTTAACACAGAAAGGCTGCTCCAAACCAGAATGAAATTTACAGCAAATCCAGGACTTGACCCCAAAAAATAGCTTGACTCCTGATAACCAACCCGTTACTCGTCAATACACTACATGCGTGGGGCATACGGTAGGGTCCCTATTGTCTGATCAACTATGTTGGAAGATTTCACTAAAGGAACTCAATCTCAGGATCGGAGAAAGTTCTTACGTCAACAGTGGCTGTCGCTGCTTGTTCTGACTGCTTGTTTCGCCCATCTCAATGAGGCTAGAGGTGCTGCTGAGCCTTCGTCGCGGCGCCGCAATATCCTTTTTCTGATGGCGGACGAGTTCACCCATAATTGCCTGGGCGTCGCCGGGCACCCAATCGTCAAGACACCGAATCTGGACCGTCTTGCCCGGCAGGGAGTCCGGTTCACCAATGCCTACGCCGCCTCCCCAGTCTGCTCGCCGTCACGGGCCACGCTCTTTACGGGACGCTACCCCCACATACACGGGGTGGTCCGCAACGGCCTTGCTTTCAATCCCGGGGAAGTGGCACTCCCAGAACTACTCAAAAGCTACGGCTATGTGACGCACATGGTGGGAAAGCTTCATTTGCCTCCTGATGAGTGGTTCCCTAACCCTTTGATTACGGCCGGCGGTCGAGGAAAGGAATATCAGCAGTTCTTGAAGGAGAAAAAGCCGCTGTTTACCGGTGCCTCGAACACCGCTGCTGTACCGGAAACGCTCATTAACTACAAATCACCCTGCAAGGGCCGGGATCGGGCACCGCTTAGAATCGGGACTTCGGTGTTGCCGGAAGAACTCTATGAAGAGGCTTGGGTGGCTGACCGCGCCATCGACTTTCTTCGCACTCAAGAAGATAGCGAACGACCCTGGTTCTTGTTTGTCAGCATGCTGAAGCCACACAGTGCTTTCGTGATCCCACAACCGTACGCCACAATGTATCGTCCTGGTGAGATGCCGCTGCCAGACACGTTCCGACCCGATGTGGAGTGTTTCAGGTTAAGCAAGCTGGATCCCAATCCCCGGGCTTTTATCAACGACTCCAGCGTGCTTCGAGAGGTAATGGCCCACTACTACGGAGCGATCACGTTAGTGGACCGCCACATGGGGCGGGTGCTTGAGGCTGTGGAACAACTGGGAATGAGCGAAAATACAATCGTAGTCTTTACCGCGGACCACGGGAATATGCTGGGCGAGCGAAACCGTATGTTCAAGGGGGTGATGTATGAGAGCTCGGTGAAGGTGCCACTCCTTCTAAAGGCTCCAGGAAAGCTTGAAGGAGGAAAAGTGATCGATGCCGTTCTTGATAACACGGCAGTGATGCCTACGCTGCTGGAACTGGCTGGGATTTCTGTGCCCGCCGGGCTACAAGGACGTTCACTCATGGCCGTGGCGCAGGGAGACACCTCTGAATGGCCGCAAACAGCCTTCTCGGTGCTCCGGCACCGGATGGCACGACTCAAACAGTGGAAATTGATCGTTCCTGATGAGGACGACGCGGCAGAGCCTGAGCTTTACGATCTGGCCCAGGATCCTCAAGAACAGGACAATCTCTATGGCCGTCCCGAGCTGGCCCAAGTTCAGCGCCAATTGGAAACGACCCTGGAAAAATGGTGGAAACAGAAGCCTCCCCAGGTGAAGCTTCCAGATGGCCCAAAAAAGTGAGAACGGCAATGTGCACTTCGCAGGAAACAGAAAA
>JALLOM010000241.1 GCA_027717865.1 Acidobacteria bacterium AH-259-O06
TAGCCCTTCAGTGACGTGGGGAGGTGGAGATGGTTGGAAGGCTGTTTGGCCCACAGATCACGCAGATAGAGTGCGGATCACACGGACCCTACGGGCGAATTAACGTGACGAAATTTCTAACATTTACTGGCTGTAGGGTCCGTGTGATCCGCACTCTATCTGTGTGATCTGTGGGACGAATAAGCCGTCTTCCCGGCACCCCCCGAAACTGAATGATTACCATAGCCTGCTTTTTTCTCTTGACATTGGAAATTTTTGGAGCAAAATAGATCGAATAGGCTCAAACAGGAGCAGTGTCTCTGAAAGGCGGGCTGTTTTTTTAATGCTTCGGGGGAATTTTCCGGCAAAAATCGATGCCCAAGGGCGGATCAAGATCCCCACGGCGCACCGCAAGCTGATTGAAGATAAATACGGCCCTGAACTGTATGTGACGAGTGTTAGCGGAGAAAGCGTCCTCATCTACCCCATGAGCCAGTGGGAAGAAATAGAGGCGAAATTGCTGGAGCCGCCCAAAATGCTTCCCGAAAAAGTGAAGTTCTTGCGTCACACCAACTATTACGGGCAGGTCTCCACCATGGACAAGCAGGGAAGAGTGCTTATCCAGCCCCACCTTCGGGAAGCGGCACAAATCGATGGAGACGTGGCCGTGATGGGATATCTCACATACCTGCAGGTGTGGAACATTGAACGGTTCCAGGATCTCCTCAAAGCCGAGCCTTACACGGACAAAGATGCAGCTGCACTGGCTGAACTGGGCATTTAAACATGATTGATACGGCCGTGGAACATATTCCTGTCCTGCTCAGCCAAGTTCTGGAATTCCTGCAAGTCAGGAAGGGGGGGATCTATGTGGATTGCACTGTGGGATTGGGAGGACATTCCGAAGAGATCCTTCGACAGCTTGAAGGCAGCGGCCGTCTGATTGCCCTTGACCGCGACAAAGAGGCCCTGGAGAGAGCAAGAGAGCGTTTGCGTTCGCGGTATCAAAATTTTCAGCTTTTCCACGAAAACTTCAAAAATTTGCCCATCATCCTCCCTCAACTGGGGGTTCAATGTTTGGACGGGTGCCTTGTCGACCTGGGGGTCTCTTCCCACCAACTGGATTCGCCAGAGAGAGGTTTTAGCTTTCAGCTGAAGGGACCTCTCGACATGCGCATGGACAAGCACCAAAAGAGCACTGCCGCGGATCTTGTCAACCAACTTCCCAAGGAGAGGCTGGCCGAAATCTTGTGGCGCTATGGAGAAGAAAAAGCAGCCCGACGGATTGCCGCGGCCATTGTTCAGCGTCGGAAAACTGCCAAGCTTCGGACCACCACCGAGCTGGCGGAACTCGTCGAGCAGGTCAAGGGTCATGCCCAAGGTCGCATCCACCCGGCCACGCGGGTATTTCAAGCTCTGCGCATTGAGGTCAATCAGGAACTGGCGGGACTGGAAGAATTTCTGCAACAGGCCATCGGCTTGCTCGCCCCCCGGGGACGACTGGTGGCGATCTCTTTTCACAGCTTAGAAGACCGAATCGTTAAGACCGTTTTTCAAAAAGAAGCCGGCAAGTGCGTTTGTTTTCGCCCCCCGGAGTTTTGCACTTGTCCCAGAGTTGAAAACGTGCAGATTCTGACCAAGAAACCGGTGACGCCTGACCCGGAACAGATTATGAGAAACCCACGGGCCCGAAGTGCCAAGCTGCGGGCGGTGGAGAAGCTGAAGACAGGAGACAGGAGACAGGAGGAGACAGGAGACAGGAGACTGGAGACTGGAGCCAGGAGTCAGAATTCAGGAGCCAGAATCCAGGAGCCAGAATCCAGAACTCAAAACTCAGAACTCAGAACCTGAAACTTGGAACCTGGAACCTGAAACCTGAAACTTTTATAACGAAGGAGCTAGATCATGGTTGATTTTCATAGCCAGCAGTTGAGCAACCGTCCGCTCGGCGCCGGCGACCGGGCTACCTATTCCGAAATTATTCGGTGGATCACCTTCGGCGCACTTTTCGTCTCCCTCATTGTGGTCTACGCCTGGTCTCACAATGAGATCCTCAACATTAGCTACAGGATGGAACAGCTTAGAAGAGAGAACAACGAGCTTAGTGAGAACAATGCCGCTCTGCGTGCCGAGCACTCTTCTCTCATTAATCCGGAGAGCATCGACCATCTGGCCAGGAAAATCGGTCTGGTGACTTCTAACCGGGCTGACGTCAAAATTCTCGATTCGCACCTGCCGATGGTCAAACCTTCTGAGAATTTAGTCGCTCAGTCGACGCTTCAGAAAAAGACCTTGCATGAATGAACCCTTTAGATGAATGGAAAGATTCACGACTCGCGCTTGTATCTCGTCTTCTCGGTCTGTACCTGCTCCTCGGGGTGTGGAGCCTGGCTCTGGTCGGTCGCCTGGTGCATCTGCAGATGTTTAAATCAGACGAATATCGTTTAAAGGCCCAACAGCAGCAGATGGGCTTCATCGAACTCAGCCCCATACGCGGTGACATTCTGGACCGGCACCTCGATGAACTGGCCATCAGCATCAAGATGGATTCTCTTTTTGCTCACCCAAAAGAGGTGCGCGAACCCCTCCTCACGGCCAAGGCTCTTGCGCCCATCCTCCAGGAGCATGAACAGGAACTTTACAAAAAGCTCATCACTGATCGCGCCTTCGTTTACCTGGCCCGCAAGATCCCGCCACGCCAGGCTGACCAAATCCGAAGGCTGAATCTACCTGGAGTCTATTTTCAGGAAGAGACCAAACGGGTTTATCCTGGCCGCGAATTGTCTGCCCATGTGCTCGGCTTTGTGGGTGTCGACAACGAGGGGTTAAGTGGTCTTGAGTATCTTTACAACGATTCGATTAAAGGAAAGAAAACCAGAGTTCATCTTCACGTCGATGCACGGCGACACAGTTACGCCAGTGACGCCCAGCCGGATCAGTCTGACAGTAACGTCATGGTGTTAAACATCGACAGGCCGATTCAATACATCGTCCAGCAGGTTCTACAGGAGGCCATTGCATCCAGCCAAGCTCTCAATGGATGTGCCATTGTGATGGACCCTCATACGGGCGAAGTCTTAGCTATGGCCTCGTATCCTTTCTTCAATCCTAACCGCTACTTTGATTTTGGAGCCGATGCACGGCGCAACCGGGCCATTTTGGATATCCATGAACCAGGCTCCACCTTCAAACTCATCACTTTTTCCGCCGTGCTCAACGAAGGCTTGGGACAAGTGTCTGAGTTGATCGACTGTCGTGTGGGAACGCTGCGAATAGCGGGAAAGACCTATCGCGAAGCCAAACACAGCTTCGGACTTCTTACCATCAATGAGGTGCTGGCCAAATCGAGTAACGTTGGAACAATCAAGCTCGGCCTGCGCCTGGGAGAGGAGAAATTCTACAGTTACATCAAGCGCTTCGGTTTCGGTGAGAAAACGGGAATCGATCTGCCGGGAGAGCAGACCGGGTTGCTGCGTCCTCCCTCTCAATGGTCAAAGATTTCCATTGGAGCTATTTCGATTGGCCAGGAAGTGGGTGTGACCGCGCTTCAACAGTTGAGGGCCGTGTGTGCTATCGCCAATGGGGGTTATTTGGTCACCCCCCGAGTGGTGCGTCGAATTTTGACACCCGACGGAGAAGTTCTCGGCGAGCCGTCGCCCAACAAGCAGCGCATCCTCCAGCGCGAGACGACTCTTAAAATGAAGGAATCTCTGTCCCTGGTTGTCACGCAGGGGACCGGAAGTGGCGCTCAACTGAACGGTTACTCTTCCGCAGGGAAGACGGGAACCGCTCAAAAATTCATCGAAGGAAAATATTCCAACACCCGGTTCATTGCTTCTTATACGGGATTCGCACCCTTAGAGGTACCGGTCCTGGCCGCCATCTTGGTCATTAACGAGCCCAAAGGAGAGCACCATGGAGGCCAGGTGGCAGCACCTGCCTTTAAGCAAATCATGGAACGCTTACTCATCCACCTCCGCGTCCCCCGCGATCAGCCCCTACAGATCGAAAAGATGCGTCCGAAGACAGCGCCAATGGAACTTACAGCTTCAGAAGGCATCTCAGTAAAAGAGGAACAGCTTCCGAGGGAAAGACTGGAAGAGACGGTTCTGACACTGATTCAGAAAGAGCCCTCAAGCCAAAAGTCGCAGCACAAGATAACGGTAGAAACGAGCACTTTTTCATTACCCGACTTTTCCACCTTGAGTCTAAGGGAGGTGGCTCGGGAATGCGCCCGGCTTGGTCTAGCTTTGAAGGTTTCCGGCAGCGGCGTGGCTGTTGCCCAGCGGCCTCCGGCAAGAAGCCGGGTTTCAAAAGAAACGGTTTGTGAAGTCTTTTTTTCGAATAAAGGACAAGATGCGTCTTCAAGAGTTGCTCTCCAAGGTGACCGTAAAGTCTCTTGGAGGGCCCCATAGCCAGATGGACCCTGAAATTCGATCGATTGAATACGATTCGCGCCGGGTGAAAAACGGCTCGTTCTTCTTCGCCATTGAGGGCACCCTCACGGACGGCCACCTTTATCTTGACGAAGCATTGCAAAAAGGCGCTGCTGCCGTGGCCTCTGAACGGGAAGCCCCTCTAGGCTTTCCTGTCCCTTGGATTCAGGTTGAAACCGTAAGGGCCTTTTTGGCGCTGTTGGCCGATCAATTCTACCAGTACCCCTCCCAGCGGCTTCAGTTGGCAGGGGTCACTGGAACGAACGGGAAGACCACCACGGCGTTTCTCATTCACTCCATCTTGGAACAGCAATCCCCTGCCCTGCGTTTGGGGACCATCAAAACCAAAGTGGGGGACTGGGAGGTGGAATCAGGGCTGACCACTCCCGAGGCCGTGGATATTCAAAGAACCCTGGCCCAGGCTCTGCAATCAGGGTGCAGAACCGGAGCCGTAGAGGTTTCCTCTCACGCTCTGTTTTTCTACCGCGTTTACCGATGTCATTTTCCAGTGGCCATTTTTACAAACTTGAGCCAGGACCATTTGGACTTTCACAGTAGCCTGGAAGAGTACTTTCAGGTCAAGTGCCTGCTCTTTCAATCCGACTATAACCCCGGTCTCAAGCATGCTGTGCTGAACGCGGATGACCCTTTCAGCGCACGCATCCAGCTCCCCCCGGACACCCACCGAGTGACCTTCGGATTTTCAGAAAACAGCGAAGTGCATCCGCTGGCCCATAAGACTTCCGTTGAGGGTACCGAGGTTGACCTCAAGTTCTTGGA
>JALLOM010000242.1 GCA_027717865.1 Acidobacteria bacterium AH-259-O06
CCTCCCGTTACGTAAGTGGGACTGCTTCGGTTCAGACTTGATTCAGATTGGCAGGAATCCTTTTTCCTCACCGTCCAGGCTCAAGGCACCAGCCTGCACCTCACCGATTACCTGTGTAAAGGGAGAGGGAAAGTTCTGGCGAGCCAGGAGTTTTCAAAGGGTGTCTCGAACTCACTGGAGCGAAGCTGTCCAAGGGTGCTGATCAAGGTTTGGAAAACAGGGGTGTCGGACGAGATCGCTCCGGACTCGATAAGATCCTGAAACTTCTGCTGATCAACGGCCTGAATGTTTCCCTCCTTATTGCGGAAATAAAGACGACCTCCCCTTAAGCCGTCCAATCCGTGTACTGTCCTGAAGGTTTTAAAATTGCGGACCAAACTGTCCATGGAGCAGCCTGAGATGCCCTGCTTAGAGTGAGCAGCAGTCACGACAAAACGATCGAACAGAACCTTGAAGGCTGCTCTTACGGGAGCACTATGCGAGACCCATCGGGGTAGAAACTCTTTGAGCCCTCGGCGAATGATTTCCTGTTGGTGCTCACTTAAGTTATCTTCAAAGCCGTGAATCCACACTCTGGCCTCGTCGGGGAGGTCTTTAAACTCAATCAAGTCCATCTTTACTTCTCCACTTACCGTTCTCATCGGCTCCGACGACAATAACATCAAAAATTTCTTCACTCATTGTTTCTTACCCTCTCCTGCCGGGGGAAACTTTGTTAGACTTTATTATACAGAAAGTCTATTAAATCCAGAAATCCAGTTGATGATGACTTCCTGAGCGAATGCGTGAGATTCAGATGTCAAATAGAGATATTCAAACCGCCTTTAATTATCACGAGCAGACCAAGCATTCTTATTGGAGTGTCCGCACCGATCCTCACTATTTGAATTGGTCGACTCAACCTATTCCTTTCAAGACTTATCCTGAGTTGGAGCCAATAGCGCTCCCGCGCCAACGGAAAGAAACAGAAATAGCGGCCCTTACAGCTATCTCGGAACTCACCGCCTCAATAGAAGACGAAAGGATTCCAAATCTGAATGATCTGGCGCGGCTGCTCTATTTTTCGGCAGGAGTCACCAAACGGAGAGGGTCTCCAGTGGGAGAACGACTGTTTCGGGCAGCCTCCTGCACGGGAGCTCTCTATGAAGTGGAACTCTACGTTGTATGCGGTGCCCTACCTGATCTGCCGGCAGGCGTCTACCATTTTAGGCCAATGGACTTTGCGCTACGCCGCTGCGCGAAGGCGACTATCGCGCAGTCGTGGCACACGCTAGCGGAGAAGAACCTACTGCGGTGGCAGCTCCTGCGGTATCATCCGACAGAAAAAAGTGACGGGCCACAAGATCTGCATGGTAACAGCCTTCGGCGTCTCCTGCCTTTTTCTCGTTTGCTATCTGATACACCACTATCAGGTCGGCTCGATCCCCTTCTCTGGCCAGGGCTGGGTGCGCCCACTCTACTTCACCCTCCTCATCTCCCACATTATACTCGCCGCCCTTATCGTTCCTTTGGCGTTGACGGCACTGTATCGTGGCTTGAATGCACAGTTTGATAAACACGTGAAAATTACCCGCTGGGCCCTTCCGATTTGGCTCTATGTCTCAGTCAGCGGCGTCATTGTCTATGTGATGCCCTACCAGCTCTACTAGCCACCGCAATAGATAAGGCAGGCCGCGCTGGAGCGCCGGCGGGGACCCTTTCTCTTCCGAGCAAGTCCTCCTCTTTGCACTGCACTTAAGTTAAAATCCTAAAAGTGTTAGATGCAGAAAAAGTCAGGCGACAGGGGGAGGCAGCGTGCTCGGCCAAACGATTAGCCACTACAAGATCCTGGAGAAGATCGGCCAAGGTGGGATGGGATTAGATTCGGGAACATGATGTCCCTCACTATCATCTGTACGATAAAGGCTATAGCAGCATCGGCTGTGCCCCGTGCACTCGAGCGATTCGTTCCGGCGAAGACCGGCGAGCTGGTCGCTGGTGGTGGGGAAGCAATGCTGCCTGAGAGGGTGGGATGCATTGATCTGCGAGACAATCGTAGGATGGGTATGCCCGCCGATTTTAGAGAGGCGAAAAACCATGCGTGAGTTCGAACAATCTACCTTGATTGTTCGTGCGGGAGACCTCTGGTCTCAAGCGACAAAGGCGCAGTTCCTCTCGGCTATTCGCGATGGCAACTTGCCCCAGGAAGCCTTTAGCCGATGGCTAGCGCAGGATTACCTCTTCGCCAGGGGAGCTACGACGTTCCTGGCGGTTACAATCGCGAAAACGCCGCGACCGGCGCAGAAGGTTCTGATTTCAGGACTGACCGCGCTCGACTTGGAGCTGGACTGGTTCGAGGAAAATGCACAGAAACGGGGTCTCGATTTGAACGTGGCCCCTCATCAGACCTGCAGACGTTACGTTGACTTTCTCGTTGCTTCTGCATATTCGCAGCCGTTCGAGGTGCTGCTTGCCATCCTGTATGGCGCGGAAGTGTCCTATCTGTGCGCCTGGAGTGCCCTAGAGGCGACCGGGCCCTACGCGGAGTTCATTCACCGCTGGTCCAACGCCCAATTCGTCGAGTACGTTCGACAACTGCTGCGCCTTTGTGAGCAATATCCACACGCGGACCAGCAGGCACAGTTTAACGAAGTGTTGCGCCACGAACGGGACTTTTGGCGGATGACGTGGGAGGGTTGAATGCTGCACGGTCTGTTGTGGCAACTTAACTCGGAGATCACGCGGCGCTGTCTGGAACATCCCTTCGTGCGAGGGCTGGCCGATGGCACGCTCGAACGCGAAGTGTTTAAACGCTATGTGGCTCAGGACGCTTTCTTCCTGCGCACTTTTCTGCGGGCATATGCCCTGGCCGCCGCCAAATCGGACGATCTGGAACAGGTCCGGCTGTTCCATCAACTAATGGCCGGCGTAGTGGACGAATTGAAGCTGCACGCCGGCTATGCCGCGAAACTTGGTATCGACCTCGGCCACGTCGAGCCCTATCCCGCCACCTCCGCATACACCAATTTCTTGCTCCGCATCGCCTGGCACGGCAGCCTTGCCGAAATCGTCGCAGCAATGGTGCCGTGTATGCGCCTTTACACGTTTCTGGGAAGCGAGCTGAGTGGTTCCTTGCGGCCGGAGCACCCTTACGAAGACTGGATCAAAACTTATTCCAGTGACGACTTCAGGGCACCGGCTAGACAACTGGAATCGCTGCTCGACAACGTGGCCGTGGATTGCCCAACGGGTCGCGACGCATATCGCTATGCAATGCAATGTGAATTGGATTTCTTCTCGGCTCCGATGGAGGTCCCACCATGACGCCGGTTGCGATGACCATTGCCGGGTCCGATGCTTCAAGCGGAGCAGGGCTCCAGGCCGACCTCAAGACGGCGTCTACGGAACCAGCATCGTGACGCTGCTGACGGTCCAGAACACGCAGACAGTCGCCGCAGTTGAGCATCTGAACCCCGATTTCGTCGCCGCACAGCTCGACGCCGTGTGTAACGACATCCCACCGCTGGCCGCCAAGACAGGAGGGTTGGGAAACGCGGCAATTATTGAGACAATCGCGGATCGGGCTGCGACGTTTTCGTTCCCTTTAGTGGTGGATCCGGTCATGGTCAGCAAGCACGGCGCGTCGTTGATTGATGACGATGCCGTGTGGGCACTTAAAAGGAAACTCAAACGCGTTTCTGGTAACGCCAAACTTGCCGGAGGCCGCAAAGTTGGCCGAGATGGAAGTCGCGGACTTGCTCTCCATGGAAAAAGCGGCCGCTACCATTTCAAGCCTTGGCGTAAAGAGCGTCCTCGTCAAAGGCGGGCATCTCGACGGGGATCCGGTCGATCTTCTGTGGTACCGGCCGAGCGGGTGAATACCACACACACGGGACAGGCTGTGTCCTTTCCGCCGCCATCACGGTACGACTAGCCAGGGGCGAAGACCTCGTCGCCGCAGTCAAAGGTGCGAAAGAATTTGTTAGCGTAGCGATCCGAAGCAATCCGGGAATGGGACATGGGTACGGTCTGGTCAATTTACACGCAACTGTTGCCAAAAAGTTAATCATACGAGCCCGCCGCGCTCAGGTATAGTATGGATTTTCACCCGTGGCGTGATCCGTCGTGTCCACCACTTCCTCAATTTCTGGGACGACTTCCCTGATCCGCGCTTCCACACCCTGTTTGAGCGTGACGTCGACCATGCCACAGCCGTGACAGCCTCCTCCAAAGCTCAGATATACCTTGTTGTCCCGCACTCCCATAAACTGAATCATGCCACCGTGTGAAGCTACGGCGGGATTCAACTCCGTGTCAAGGAGCTGCTGTACTCGTTCAGCCACGGCACCCGTAAGATCCGGTCGAGGCCCGTCGCCGATCTTTGGAATCTCCGGCTGGTTCGGATTATCGAACTTGAAACCACTCCCCACTATCCTGTCTTCGAACTCAATGGTTGCGCCCTTTAAGTATTTGGCACTTTTCGGATCCATCACAATCTGCAGCCCTGCGACGTCCACCAGCACATCCTCGGAACCTTTCTCCTCCTCACCGATCAAACACATATTGTAGGCAAACTGGGAAGTACCGTTGGTTGTCGCCTCCACTCGAAGCGCGGATGTCTCCGGCTTTTGTGCTAAAGCCGCCAGGATTTGTTCTTTGGCCGCATCGGTTACGCTAATGATGCTTTCTCCCATGTCCTTCCTCCGATTAGATGAATTGTTTTCGACTGCCGGACTGGCTCTGCTCCAGTGCTTATCGCTTCCACCCGGCCGACCCCGTGTCACTGACGGTAAGACGCCGACACGCAGAGCTCACTTCCCTCAAGTTGCGATTATTTCACTCCCACATTACTTTACCACTTCTTGCCTGGGGACGCGTCCGGAGCATGGTCAGTATCGCTCACGATGTTGTAGCGGTCAAACACGCTACGTGTCTTGTGCCCGGTCATTTGCGATTCCCCGTTTTTTTTGCCGCCGCCAAGGTCCCGACAGCTCGGAGCATGTCATCTTCAGTATCTTGCCGCATTCGCTGGTCGCTCGGCGCCGTTTCTCTGTGCGGTTGATGATCTGGGGGTTGAAGTTACTGCTTTCGGGCCGCCAAAGCGCCGCTCAGGTGCTGGAGGCTTTGATGGCCCTTTCTCCAGAGGGCGAGGAGGCTTTTGCCCTGGAGGAGGTGAGCGTGTACCGAATCC
>JALLOM010000243.1 GCA_027717865.1 Acidobacteria bacterium AH-259-O06
TTCAACGCTCCCTTTTCCACCAAACGGTTCAGGATGGTCTTGACCGTGGTGTAGGCCCAGGACTTTTCCCCCTCCAGAGCTTCGAGGACATCCCTGGCACTGGCTGGGTATGGCTGTCTCTCCTCATCACGCTCCACTCGGCATCGGTCAAAGGTCTCGAATCGCTCATCAGCGCGTGCTTTCAAAAACGGTTGCCTTCCCTCTGTCCCTGTGGTATTGTGAAATTCATGACCTGTCGACCAGAGCGCCATGGGGCGGCGACGGTGGTGATTCTCATCGCTTGTAGTACACTCTCACTCTTCGCTGAGCAGGGGCGCGAACCATTCTCACCGGAAGCAATCCGCTTGAAGAAGTTTGGAAGGGTTAGGGGAGACCTATAATTCAAGAAAAAACAATACTGGCTGCCACTTTGCTCCTCCTGGTGATTGGCGGCTGTTCCTCGCAAAACAGCGTTGAATTGCTCCCAATACCGGACCGGCTCGTGGTCATGACGATCGACGACGGTAACAAATCGGATATCACCTACGTCGCTCCCCTACTGAAACAATACGGTTTCGGGGCAGCCTTTTATATCACTGAGGCGGGTATGAGGGGTTTGGGTTTCGGAAGGAAAAAGAGTGTTGAGGCTGTCGAACGTCCGGAGAACTTCGTGACCTGGGAGGATGTTCGCAAGTTGCATGAGGACGGCTTTGAAATCGGAAATCATACAGAGCTGCACTTTAACCTTAGAGAGCTATCCAAAGACCAGATTCGAGCAGAGCTTGAACACATCGAAATGCGCTGCCGAGAGCACGATATTCCCGTCCCTACAACGTTTGTCTATCCAGGTTCTCACCACAGCATCGAGGTTGTGGAGGTACTCGAGGAAAAAGATTACCTGTTCGCACGTCGTGGAGTTGGGCCCGAATTTCCCGATAACGGTCAGGGTGCCCGTGGACCGGTCTATAATCCCGCGGAAGACCATCCTCTGCTGGTCCCCACGACAGGTTACGCGGGCCCAGAATGGGGGTTTGAGGATCTGGTTTGGGCCGTGGAACAAGCAAAAGATGGAAAGATCGCCGTGTTGATTTTCCACGGCGTGCCGGGTCTGCATCATCCGTGGGTCATTACCGAACCCAGCGATTTCGAAAGGTATATGAAGTACTTGAAAGATCAGAACTGCACGGTTATTGCAATGCGCGACCTGGCCAAATACGTAGATCCCTCTCAAGGTCCAAAGGATCCCTATGAACCCATCCAAAGACGGCTGGCGCTAGAAACGGCAGCGCCCAAGTCGGATTAGAGCAGGGACTTCTGGACTAGAAAGCTCAGGGAGGATTCTGCTAGAATTACTTTGACGCTGACGGATCGGGTGGATATTTTAGGCAGGACAGAACTGCCGCTCACGCGTGAAATCCCAGTGCACCAAAGATTAGCTCGAGTGTTGGGACAGCAAGGTTCTCTTCCACCGCGGGAGACACCCGGGAGGCTTCCGAGTCTCTCGATCGGTTGTCGGAGCCGCCAAGGAAATCTGTCGAAACACACTTCGGGGGAGAGATGAGCAGGAGCAAGTCGTCAATACCTTTCATGATGACTTTACTGGCGTTGCTCCACTTTCTATCCGGCTCTGCCGAAGTGCAGAGTTTTCGCCCTATGTTCGAACACCTTGAAAAGAAGGCCGCCGAGCTGGAAGCGTTGAAAGATACCAAATGTTGGACGTCTCTGAAGCAGTTGGAAACCTTTATCGCCGGAGCCCAGCTTTCCCCGGCGACCACGCATTTGAAAGCCGCGGTTGTCATGAACTACATCGACCAGGTGTGGCGGGCAGCCGCCGGAGACTCCAGCCGTCAAGCACCCATTGACGCAGAGACCTTCAATCGTGTCTTGGAGGAGAAGTTTCCCTATCGTCTGGTGGCACTGCTTGAATATCGCGTCGGGTTAAAGGATTGGACCCTTAAGATTCCGCGCCCAGACATTGACAATTACTTGGCGACGGTAGAACCGATTCGGCTTGTGCAAACCCTGGTTCAGCAAGTGGCGCAACAGGATCCGGACCGGCCTTCGCTCTCTCCCGAGGCGATAGATTCTGCCTGTTTCCTGGCAGCATTTCTGAGTGCGGCGGTCTTGAAAGAGGCCAATAACGCCGCCCGGGAGAATGGACACGGCACGATTGGCGACCAGGATGTCTTGGCGGCCGATCTCAGAATTGGGGCGGCGGCGCGGCTCAACAGCCATGATCCTGCTGGACGACCCAAGAACCTTAAAGTGGTCGTCCTCCCCGAGGAAGACCTGAGAGAAACGATGCGCACCAATATTCGCCAGAAGATTGATGCCCTCGATGTCTTCAATACCCGCTACTCTCGTGAAAAGCTCAATCGGGTCTTCACTGCCGATCTCGGCCGCCATGAGACGGAATGGGCGGGACTGCCGGTCGACACCCAGGCGTCGAAAGTCTACAAGGAGAAGTACCTCGTCGAGGCAGCTAAGCAACTGTACCTGTCTTGCGACCGACAGCATCCTGACAGCAATCTGTTAACCGGAGCAGAAATGCTGGAGATGATCGTCAGCTTTTATCCTTTCGTGACAACCTACGTTGGCTTGGTCAACCTGCTGCCCACTAGCGAGGGTGTCACCAACATTTGGGTGGAAGAGTTTGAAGCGGACTCGTTTCGTGATTCAGCCTGGCACTGGAAGGCTCTCGACAAAATGCTGGAGCAAATGGAAATGTCCGGGGAGAGCCCGCCTCCAATGGATCTGTATGCCATGGAAGAGCTCAGCGAGTTTCTGTCCGTCTACGCTGTGTCGGTCCTCAAGGTCGCTGGTATCCTGGCGCGAAATGCTGGAGAAGAGAACGTCACGTTGACCGCACTGGATAGGGCTCGGCAGGCCTACGAAGAAGAAGTCCGTCGACACCGCCGGGCGCTGTCAGAGGACAAGGTCGAAAGCCCATCAGAATCCAGCCGGGCCAGCCAAAGGGAAGCGGTCCAGCACGAGCTCGAGCAAGCCTACATTGATGAACAGTTTACCGACGTGACTGAGCGATCGGGAATCGACTTCCAGCACCAGTCGTCGGAAATGGTCTTGAATTATCGGTTTTCACCCGACAGCGAGGCGGCAACAAAGGCCGCTCGTCTTTCTCTAGTCAATAGCAGATTTCCACATTTGGAGATCGGGATCGCGGGCGGGGGAGTCGCCGTAGAGGACGTTGATGGTGACGGCCTGCTGGATATTTACCTCGTCAACGGCCACAAGGACCGGCTCTACCGAAACCTGGGTGGGCTTCGGTTTCAAGAGATCACCGCGGCCTCCGGCTTGGCAAACCAGGGAGAGGGGAGGGGAGCCTATTTCGCCGACTACGATGGCGATGGTGACGCGGATCTGTTTCTGACTCAGGTGTACGCGCCCAATCGTCTTTTTCGCAACCGCGGTGACGGGCTTTTTGAGGACGTCACCAGGGAAGCTGGCTTGCCTCTGAGGACTGATCTCATCAGCCATTCGGCGGTATGGTTCGATTTCGACAATGATGGTTTTCTGGATCTCTATGTCGGAAACTTTGGGGACTGGCCGGCCGGCCGGCGGCCTGTCGTGGGACAGAGTTCACGAAATGGCCAGGCCAACCTGCTCTACCGGAATAATGGGCGTGGTGGATTCGAGGACATCACGGAAAAGACAGGTGCGGGCGACGTGGGATGGACTCACGCGGTTTCCCATTTCGACGCCAATAATGATGGGTGGCAGGATCTGTACCTGGCCAACGATTTCGGGGAAGACGTCATTCTGGTCAACTTCATGGGAGAGCGCTTCATCGATGACACTCCAAAGACGCTGAAACAGAAGTTTTATCACAGCATGAGCGTGGGCTTCACCGATTTCAACAAGGACGGGGTCGAGGATGTCTACGTCAGCAACATCGCCATATTCTCGTTTCTTACCAAGTTAGTAAAACCGGGTGTGGAGACGTTGATTCCGACAAGCAGGGAGACCGTGCAAAATCTGCGAATGATTGAAACGAACCTGTTTCTGGTCAGCTCCGGAGAAAGTTTTGTAGACCGACACCATCAGCTTTTCGACCGTAGCCCGGAGGATTGCGGCTGGGCGTGGGATGCGGATTTTTTTGACTTTGACAACGACGGACAGGAGGACCTGTACGTGGTGAATGGTCGTGAGCCGGACGTCATGAGCTATGACCGGCAGAGGAACGTACTGTTCAAGCAGTCCAATGGCCATTTCTACGATATTTCGAGCGGCAGCGGAGCGGACTTCCGATCCAACGCCCGAGGTACGGCTTACGCGGATTTCGACCAGGATGGCGATCTGGATATTATCCTGAACAATTTCCATTCAGCGGCTGTTCTCCTGCGCAACAATTTGCAGCGGAGAAACTGGGTGCGTCTCAGGCTCGAGGGGCGGGCTTCAAATCGAGACGCCGTAGGCGCTCGGGTGAAACTCTTCACTGCAGTGGGCGTTCAAACGAGGACCGTCCGCGGCGGCAGCGGATTCCTGTCCAAGGACCCATATGCTCTGCACTTCGGGTTGGGTAGGGGAGAAAAAATCGACCGAATCCACATTGTCTGGCCAAGTGGTCGCAGCCAGACCATCCGGTCGCCTGCCATCAACCGGGAACATCGCATTATCGAACCGTCCTGATGCGGGCGGTCACTCTTCTTGAAGCGATCGCGCATGGCGCAATTCGGGGTCTCGTTGGGCTCGGGCGGAGTACATCACTGTGACCGGAGAAATGCGGTCGGACGCGGATAATCTCAGTCCACCGACCGGCGCAGCATTCCTAATACCGGAGGAGAAATCGCATGGCAAGAAAAGGCTGGTTCTGTTGCGGGGAAGATCCGTAATCTTGGCTGGAATGTGGGCCGCATCTTGATCTGGACTCTGGCGACGAACCTGCTGATTCTGCTGCTTGTTTTTGTGTTCTGCAGTCTCTTCCTCGATCCAGCTTGGCCCGCTTGGGCAGTGCGTGAAGCTGCCGAGTACGTGATTCCACGGGTTTTCACTGTCCAAAGGGCCAGATCTCGCTATGGTCCCTTGGTCCTGGGCTATGCCGACGGCATAGTGTGGGGCCGGGGGAGACTTTCGAGTCCTTCTTTCCACACGTGAGGAGGGTCAGTCGGTTACCGGCCATCTGGAAGTCTTCCGCCTGGGTAGTGCTGAAAATGA
>JALLOM010000244.1 GCA_027717865.1 Acidobacteria bacterium AH-259-O06
GAAGCCCACTCGGTCTTGTGACCCATCTTTTCGAGTTTCCGTACTTCTTCCTGGGAGACCCTGCTTTCGATGCGAAGCTTCAGGGAGGCGCCGGGCTTATAGAAGTTGGGGTCGGCTACGAGAGCGAATCTCGGGGCTGCGATTGCCTCTTGAATCGACATCCCGAAATCGAGAACATTCAGCAGTGCCTGAAACTGCGTTTGGCCGATGGTCTCGCCCCCTGGCGTTCCCAAGGCCAGCACAAACTTGCCGTCTTTTAGAACAATGATGGGAGAGTTGTTGAGGATCGCAATCTGCCCGCCCCGCGCGTAGTTGACATCATCGGGATAGGGAGATGTCGAGCCGAGGCGCGTGCCGTTGTTGAAGGTTAGTCCTGTGTTCCCAACCACTACGCCGGTCCCAAACGCACTGCCGTGTGTAGGCGTACAGGCCACGACGTTTCCAAACTTGTCGATGACGGAAAAACTGTCCGTATGGCCTTCTTGAGGAACTTGCTGGGGAAACTGAGACCTTCGGTTGGAGGCAAGAAGCTTCGGCCAAGCAGCCGGCTTGCGGGCCGATGAGCGAAGCGGATGGCCCGCTTCGGGGTACGCCATGGTCTTTTCCAGGCTGATCAGCGCGCGTCGGCGGGCAGCGTATTCTTTTGAGAGCAGGCCGGCCAGAGGAATGTCGGTGAACTTTGGATCGGCGACATTGTGGTAGACATCCGCCTTGGCCAGCTTGATGCATTCCGCGATCAGGTGCAGCGTCGCTGCACTGTTGTGGCCGAGTTTCTTGACGTCAAAGCCCTCGATCAGATTCAGCTGCATCATTACTTCGAGGCCACCGCGCGAGGTGGGAGGACTGCTGTATACGTCGTAGCCACGGTAAGTCGTATGCACTGGCTCGGCCCAGATGGGCTCGTAGGAGGCCAGATCCTCGGCCCTGAAGAGCCCGCCGTTTTCCCGGTAGAAACGCGCCATCTCCTGGGCGAGGTCCCCCTTGTAGAAGCGATCGAACGCATTCCTCAATGCGGCCGAGCGAGACTTACCTTGCTTGAGGGCGGTTTGCTCAGCATCGACGAGCTTCCTGAAAGTCGCAGCCAGGTCGGGCATCGTGAACGGCTGGTTGGGTTTCGGGACCCGTCCCTCGGGCAGAAACATTTTTCTGCTGGAAGGGAAGGCTTCAAAGAGGGCCTTGTGAGTAGCGATGCTGCGAACGACCGATTCCTCAATCGGATGGCCGTTCTGGGCGTAATCGATGGCCGGCTCCAGCAGCTCGGCTAGACTCATCGTCCCGAAGCGCTCGAGTGCCGCAATCCAGCCTCCGAAAAGACCCGGTACGACGCCGGCCTTGATTCCCTTATGTAGTTCTTTGGCCGTCACATCTTTGGCCCGCAAAGCCTTGGGCGCTGCGCCCGTTGCACCGAGGGAGTAAACACGCCCGGTGGACTTTTGGTAAATGGTCATGAAGCCATTGCCAGCCGCTCCCGACATCTGCGGCCGAACGACGTTCAGTGTGGCCAGAACTGCGACCGACGCGTCTATGGCATTACCGCCCTTGAGCAGCACTTGCATCCCGGCCATCGACGCCAGCGGGTGCCCGGTTGTGACCAGACCATGAACGCCTGGCACCGACGGTCTGTGCGTTGTGCGAGGCCTTTCGGAAGCTCGCTGCTGGGCACGGGATCCAGGCCCGATGGCAGCTCCAAGGAGCAAGGCCAGTATGGCTGCCAAGATGGTTCTTCTTCTCTTCATTACCAGAAAGCTCCCTGGGCCCTTTGCTGCATGGGCCGCCGGGCAACAAGCGTTCGGGGCAGTGGGCGCTCAATCAGATCGCGCCAAATGCTGTCGAGGTCTTTCTCGAACACGGTATGCGCGTCGGCACGAACCAGCTGCCATCCACCATGGGCGATCTCGGATGTGAGCTGACCCGGTGCCCAACCGGAGTGGCCAAGGTACAGACGCAACTCGTTGGTGCGTTTGTTTCCCTGCAGGAGCTTCTCGAGTACTTTTCTGTCACCGCTGAAATAAACGTCCCCCATCACATGACTTGCTCCTTTGGGGGGCTTGACGCTGCGAGTCAGGAAGATAAGCCCGTTTAGCGCTACGGGCCCGCCGAAGAACAACATGTGCGAGTCCTTGCCGGGGGTCTTCAGTTCCGGCAGCATATGAGATAGCGGGATATCCGTGGCGCGATTGATAATGAGCCCCATTGTTCCCCCCTGCCCATGAGCTAGCAGCAGTATGACAGTGCGGCGAAATCGTGGATCCTCCATGCCGGGGCTGGCCACCAAAAAAATGCCTTTCTCGGGGACAACGGTCTTGTTGGGCAGGCGCTGTGACTGCTTTCGGACGGAGGCACTGCCCGCGCCTCCCGAAGCTGTCGGCGGTACCAACAGTAGGGCGAATGCTAGGAATGCAAGACACCGATGCTGACGGTACACTGGTTCATCCTCCTAACCCAATCGGTTAACTATCACCTCGGACCTGACCCAAGCTCGGGCGATGTTGCTGACTTCATTGTAAACAATACGGCTCGCGCTGGCAGCAGAAAAACACCCCATCACTACTTGGCCAGGTGATTTTTGGAACAGCCGCGTACATGAGTCCGCAGCAGGCCCTGGCGAGCCGGTGGACAAGAGGGCGGACATCTGGGCCTTTGGCTGCGTGCTCTATGAACTGTTGACGGGCAGGCGAGTTCTTCAGGGAGAGACGGTCACGGACACCCTGGCCAAGGTCCTGGAGAGCGAGCCGAAGTGGGGGGTGTTACCCGAGACTACGGATTTTCCTTAAGGATGTCTGGATCGAAGCCGAGCAGGTCAGAGCTGAGGGTAAGACTCCGGGGTTCTTCTGACGGCTCCCGCTCTCTTTTGCAGGATTAGCGAGGGCCTATCTACATTGGGTGACGACTAACTTTAGTCTGCTGTTGGCCAACTGGTTTATCTTGCTGATGAGCATCCCGGCTTTTATCCTGCTCGCCATTCGAACACCCATTGAAGAAGCAAAGTTGATCGAGAAGTTCGGCGACGAGTATCGGGAATATATGAAGTGCACGGGGAGGTTTGTACCGCGCTTGCTCCGCTGGGGTGGTAGAAAAGAGAAGGCGAGTCAATGACTCCATCAAGCCGATGGATGATGAGGAGAAAATCGCGAGTCGGGGGACAACGATGCGTTGGTGTCCATCTTGGAAGAGGGTCATCCCTGTGTGATCCCAGGAGATCCCAAGATAATCCGAACTCAGTTCTTCTCTTTCAGAGGAAAGAACGCCTCTAGGATCTTGTCCGTGGTGGCCCGCCAGCTGCCCCAACCGAAACACTCGGCAGCTTCACCGCCGGCGACGGTATAGCCTTTTTCTTTCAACAAATCGGCAAACTTTCGACTGTCCTCTCGAAGATCTATATCACCCCACCGGAAATCATAGCGGTTCCAGTCCACGTAGAACTGCACCGCTTGTTTCTCCTGGCCCCGAACCAGGGACAGGACCTCACCTCGCAGCCGAGGGGACTGGGCTGCCACCTTACCAAAGACCTGGGGATGGTGCAAAGCGGTGTAGAGGGACACCACAGCCCCTCGGTAGGTGCCCATGATCGCCCTGGCCTCGGGCCGAGGGATGGTCCGGTACTTCTGCTCAAGATGGGGCACTAGTTCTTCGACGAGCAGCTGTGCGTACTTCCCCGCCAGCGACCCACCGTACTCCCGTCTCCTCCCCTTTGCGACGAAGGCCACGATGAGCGGAGCCACGCTCTTCCCAATCAGGTTGTCCAGGGAATGATCCATCTTGCCGAATTCCAGGGCCTCGAGACCGTTGTTGACGATGAGGAGCGGATATCGTTCCTCCCCCTCGTCGTAGCCTGGCGGAAGGTACACCTTGACCTCGCGCTCGTTGCCCAGAATCTCGCTCTTGAGGTTGAAGCTTTCGATCCTTCCCCGCTCTCCTATTGGCTCATCGATGTGCTTGGGATGCACCCAACCAGGCATCGCCACTTCGGACGCTTCGACCCTCATTAGCTTGGTCTGGCGCCTACGCGGGTTGAGCGGATCGGGGATTTTTGGGCCAAAGTTGATACCGAACCAGTACTCCCAGCGGGTGTTCGGCTCGGCGGAGTAAGACTTGAAATAAAAATCGGTCCCCTCGATCCGTTCCATGGGGTCCGGGGAGGCGAAGTCGTTCATGCTTCCTAAAATTTCGATGTCTTCCACCTCACCGCGGTAGATAAAATGGATGAGCCTCTCCCCTTCAATGATGGGGAACTGCTCGTGTGAGTTCATGAACTCGTCGATCAGCGCTTTTTTGTCCTCCGCAGCCTGCACCTTGCGGACGAAAGCTCCGAACTCGCTTTTCCTGAAAGCGGATTCGGACTCGTCCGGCACGAGCGCTGCGACCTCGGCCGCTTCGGTTACCCCAATGCTGGCGATGTGGGTGAAGTTGCGGATGAATATCCTGCCGTCGGCGAAGCTGGGCGCCCAGAAGCTGCCATGATCCGAGATTTGGAGCAGGACCTTCTCCCTGAAGCCCTCGGGGCTCGCCTCCGCCACCACCGCCACACCGTTCGGGGCGAAGATCACCAGATGCCCATCCACCAGGATCAGGCCCCCACCTCCCGGTGGCCGCGACTTCCACACCTCCTTGCCGGTGGCTGGATCCACGCAGGTTAGAAACGAGCCGCTGAACCCGTAGAGATGGTTCTCGTAGAGAACGGGGATGGCATAGCTGCGCTTGAGGGTGTTGGTTCGCCAAACTTCGTCGATGGCGAACCCGCCCTCGGTCTTGTTGACCCGGTAGAGGGCTGCATCGCTCTGGCTGTACTCGCCCTCTCGCATAAACCTCAAAAGGAGCTTGTCCTCACCGATGAGGACAGGCTGGGAGGAGCCATCCTTGTTGCTCGTACTGTGCTGATGCTTCCACAGCACCTCCCCGGTCTGGGGGAGGATTCCCATCATGTCCTGGTTGCTCACAGTGACCACCTGCCGCTGCCCGGCCAGCGTCAGTACGGCCGGTGACTGGTAACCCACCTTGTCTTCCCCCACAGACCACAGCACCTCCCCCGTCTCCTTGTTGAAGCCGGATATGGAGCGACCGTCGGGACCCCCGGTCTGGACGACCAGCACCTCCCCCTCGACGATGGGAGT
>JALLOM010000245.1 GCA_027717865.1 Acidobacteria bacterium AH-259-O06
GCCAACCACATGCCCGTTCTCATGAAGAACCACTGATTCCAGGTCGAAATCATTAATCCCGTCAGTAGACCAAGAGAACTTCGTGTTAATGGCCATGTCGGCTTCGTCAATGCTGGTGCCGTACCAGGTGACGGCCAGAGTGCAGCATCCCCGTATCTCCAGCCAGGCCACGTCGTTGAAGCCATCAAACGTCTGCTTTCCCTCACATTCCCGCACCAGAGAGGGGCAGCGGTTGGTTTCGCCGCCGTCTGCGAAAGCAAACTTAGATGTGGAAACCCCGGTCCACGTCAAGTGCGTATTCCACAGGGCGTTTAAACCGCCGCCAGTGGGATCATTGTCGGGGTTGTAATATTGGAGCACGTAATCGTTACCTACATAAGAGTCCGAGAACTGATCCCAGACCAGACCGGAAGCACTGAACTCATCCGACTGAAAAGGCCGAGCACCCTGATTGCGAACGGCATCAAGGGCAATCTGATTCGCATCAGCTCCAGGGGGAACCACTACGGTGACGTGGACGATCACGTCCCGTCCTGCAACCTGGGCCTTACCAAATTTACTGATAACCGTGCTGGACTGACCAAGGAGTTGGCCAATCATACCTGTTAGCAGGCTCAGAGATACAATTGATAAGAGAGTTATCATCGAAGCAGACTTTTTCTTCATTAAAGTGTCACCCCAGAACTCATTATTTGTAAGTGATTTTATTATACCTAATTCTGGTCCAGATACCTAATTAACAGCACAGTCTGACGAAAGAGCAGAAGAATCTTGGTGACATCTGTCACTCGTCTACTCCGACTGTGGGTTAATTAGCAATCAACGTGCCAGTCTGACCCAAAAAATCTTAACTAATTGAAAAGTAAACCGTTAGTATTCCAAAGGTCGCAAAATGGCTAAGAAAAAATGCGAAGACTACTACTCAAAATGGCCAAATGTTTTCCTAGCCAAAAGGTTTTTACAGGGTACTTTTGCCTTCTTGGACACGGTAAGTACAGAGCCGCTGTGCGACCCTCGCTTCCAAGACCTGCTGCGTCGCATGGGGTTGGAGCCTTGACTGCTTCGCAGCCATCTTCAAGACCCCTTCTGGAGCTGCCATCGAGACACGGTTGAAGCATATCGAGTGAGTTGGCAAGAATGTATGTAAGGCGTTACGGCTCACTCTGACAGCCTAATGGCAAAACAGTCGAGGCAATCGAGTTATCCAATTAAGATCAATACTTACAATCGAGGTGTCCAGTCGAGGTGCTACCGAGGCAACCGAGGCACTTTAGCTTCTCCTACAGACATTCAACCAAACCTGACTCGATTAACTCGGTCTACCTCGGTTCATTACCTCGATGCTAACCTATTGAAAAGGCGGGCCAACTCGATTACCTCGACTCTGAGGCCACAGTTCTCCTCCTAAGCACCTAAGGATTAACACTGGGAATAAATTTGGAATATCCAATTTTCCTTGCTTCCCAGTTAGATTACATACACTCCTGCATTTGCATTGAGTATAAAATACTAGGAGGAGGCCACACTAACCAGCATTGTGTTAGCACCGGTGTGAAAGTGGACCAAAAAGCACGGTTTGGAAGTGAGCCACTTGGGAGAATGGGCACACCTATCCTACCCCGAAAAACGCCTGGAGCCGCCGCGTTCTCGCCGATTGGATGGTCAGGAAACGTTTTCGGCAGGCACATTCGTGCTCCTAGAATCGAATCTGGGGCCTGTATGGCCGTGTACAAGGGCTATCAAGGACCAGCCAGCTGACGTGATCGTCTGGGCACTGTCCGTCAGCACCATGCCGTTTGAAGCGGGTCGCCTTCTCATATATATAGGTTACAAAAACGGTTGCAGCGCCCAACGGGTGAAGGAATAACAGGAGGTGTCCTATGGCAGTCAGAATAATTACTCTACTGATCGCCACAGTTGTGCCCATGATAGCTTGCCTAGCCTCGATTTCCACGTTCGCACAAACGATCTCTTTCTGGGCTCGGTCACACGCCAAAATCCTTTATTGGCGCGACTTGCGTCTGCTCTCGCCCGTTCGTGTTAGGAAATAGCAGTACTGATCCATATTTCTTTTACCTTCATAATCGTGAGTGGCCAACGATGCTCGTACAGGGCTGTATAACCCACTTTAAAGGGATTGAAAGGAGTTTTTGTTCACTAAAAGCCTATTCTTGTCATTCATGTGTAGTATCATAATTATGTGCCTTTAAGTAATCGAAATGGAATAACGGACGACCCCCAACCGACCTCTCCGGAGGCCCAGTTCTTCCTGGCCCCCGAATCTCCTCTCCAGCGCCAATACGAAGCCTTGCGCTGCTTCTTCGTGGAAGGCCTGCCCTCTCAGGAGGTGGCCACTCGCTTCGCTTATTCCCCAGGAGCCTTCCGCGTCCTCTGTCATGAGTTTCGCCACGATCCCTCCAAGCGCGCCCGCTTCTTTCAGACCATTCGGCGCGGTCCCCAAACCGCCCCCGCACGGGATCGGGTGCGGAAACTGGCCGTAGCCATGCGCAAGAAAAACCTTTCCGTCTACGATATCCAACGGGAGTTGGCTGCCGCCGGCCATTCCATCAGCGTCAACGCTTTGTCCATCCTGCTGCGCGAGGAGGGCTTCGCGCGACTGCCCCGGCGTCGGGATGAGGAACGACCGACCATCATCAAGCCCGAAGCGGCGGCCGTTGCCGACGTGCGGCAGATCAATCTGGCCCCCCGCAGCTTTCGCACCCGGGTGGGCGGTCTGTTTCTGTTCGTCCCCCTGATGAGAGATATCAATCTCAGCCCCGTGCTGGAGCAAGCTCGGCTTCCCGGCTCCAAGATGATTCCCGCCGAGCAGGCCTTGCGCAGCCTGCTGGCTCTCAAGCTGATCGGCAAAGAAAGAAACAGTCATGTCATGGATCTGGTCTTTGACCAGGGCATCGCGCTCTTTGCCGGCCTCAATGTGGTTCCCAAGCGCTCTTACCTGGCCGCTTACAGCTCCCGGATCGACCGCCGGGCCAACCTGCGACTCATGGGGGCCTGGTTTGATGAGGTCCAAGGAGCCGGGCTGCCTCGCGGCTCTTCCCTGGATCTGGACTTCCACACTGTCCCCGCCAACAGCCAGGAGGAACCTTTGGAAAAACACTATGTCTCTTCCCGCAGCCGCAGCCAAAAGGGCGTGCTCGTTTTCTTGGCGCGTGACGCCACCGAGCGGGTCTTATGCTACGCCAATGCGGGCGTCCCCAAGGCCCAGCGAGCCGACGAAGTGGAACGCTTTGTCGAGTTCTGGCACCAACACACCGGTCAGCTTCCGGCCGAACTCGTCTTCGATTCCCAGTTGACCACCCAGGCCCATCTGAACCGCCTCAACAAACAGCACATCCGCTTCATCACCCTCCGGCGCCGCTCGAAAAAAATGCTGGGCGAGATCTGGAGCCGCCCCGCCTCCGCTTGGCGCCGCATCACCTTGCCCGCCCTGACCCGAACCTTTCGTACCCCCAAAGTCCTGGACGAGCCGATTCACCTCAAGCGCTACGAGGGTTCCCTGCGCCAGCTGACCATCATTGAACTGGGTCACGAAGAACCGACCATCATCCTGACCAACCATCTCCGAACCGCTCCGGCGACTCTGGTCACGCGCTATGCCCAACGCATGCTCATCGAAAATGGCATCTCGGAAGCCATCCAGTTCTTTCACCTCGATGCCCTCTCTTCCATGGTGGGGCTCAAAGTGGATTTCGATCTCCAGATCACCCTCATGGCCAGTTCTCTGTATCGACTCATGGCGGAGAGGATTGGCCGCGAGTATCAGCGCGCTCAAGCTAAAAAGATCTTCCGAAATCTGCTCGATGTCTCGGCCACGGTCCAGATCGAACAGCGGCAGATCACGGTCCGCCTCGACAAGCGCGCCCATAACCCCTACCTGGTCGCCTCAGGCCTGGCCGATCATCCCACGCCCATGCCTTGGTTTGGCGGCAAAAGCCTCCTCTTCCGTTTTGACTAACTGGACGACTTCCCCAAAAATGTTAGTCATTTCCAGTACCGTGGAAATCGAGGCTAGCTCACTCAGTGATCCAAGAAAGCGACTTGTTCTCACCTTTCGGATACTCTCTAGGGGAAGATCAACAACACGCACTGAAGTTCGAAGGGGCCTCTGAATGGAAGAAAGCAAAAACCACTCTTCCCCAGCCAGATTCGCCAGTCTATGCTGTGGACATCTGGGCAACCGATGATTTTGAAGTTTACCGTCTGGTCTACTGGAGAGGAACACTTGCAAAGATACAGAGGCTTGGCCTATTTGGTGAAGACAATACTGAGGCACAGGCGCGGTACAAAAAGTTGTTCAGAGCTTTTCAAGGATCGCTGCGGAGACTAGCTTATGACACCAAGCTCGAATACACAGAACGCTTTGAAGCTACCATTGGTCAAAGAAAGGTGCGTGCTTATTACCATCCTTACCGTGGCGGGCGATTTAAAATCGCTCAATTCTCGTACTCGATAGAGAATATGGATGCTGCTGCAGAAATGGAAGCGTATCAGGAGCAACTCAGGAAAAAGGACAGAGAAACAAAAGGAACATATGCGTACAGCATTATTGGTTGCGAGAAGAAAGTAACAGGGAAGAACAAATTTCTCGAAATGGCTGTGATCACGCGGACGTCAGATATGGCAACGTGTCGGCGGGTCAACCAGAACAAGATAGCTCTATTTAGATCGGGTTCTTTCTGGGTCAAGGTAGAGGGAGAATGCGATGATAGAACAAGCACAAACGAACTTTTCGCAGCAGCTTTCAACGATAAACTAGCAATGAAGTTGTATGTGTCGTTTAAAGACCTTGATGGCTTTGAGACGAGGGTCAACTTCATGGGGGCAACTTTGCCAGCGGCACGAGCACTAGCACAAGTGGTCAAGGACGAGTTCACGCGCCTAGGTTTCCAGAATATAAAGATTATCGAGCCAGCACCTTAACAACTCAGGTAAGGAGTGAATTTCTGAGATGCGGGAGATGGGGAGGGGGTTTCGGAAAACTAAAGTTCCGCTGTCCTAGAAAACTTGATTTCACCTCTACTCTCGATGAGTCAGGACCTGAGGACTGCTTATCTCCTCAACAATGGTTTCCGCTGCCCGAGATCTC